>NZ_JBSWXU010000019.1:0-58210 GCF_056160785.1 Mycobacterium sp. ABE4_509
TCCGAGGAGTTGGCCGGCTGATCCGGGCGCGCCTGCTCAGCGGCCGCCCCCGGCTGGTGGTCGCGCTGCTCGTCGCAGTGCTGGCGGTGGCGTGCGGCGGTCCGCCACCGCCGCCGTCGATTCCGGTGGGGGCGAGCGCATCCCCGGAATCGCAGGTGGTGGCCAATCTGTATGCCGCAGCGCTGCGCTTCTACGGCAACCCTGCGCATGTGCAGGAGGCCCGCGATCCGCTGTCGGCGCTGGATTCCGGCGAGATCAAGGTCGCGCCGGTGTTCACCGGTCAGATGCTGGGCCGGCTCGACCCCGAGTCGCCGGCCCGCTCCGATGCGCAGGTGTACCGCACGCTGCTCGCGGCGCTGCCGGAGGGGATCGCCGCCGGCGACTACACCGTGTCGGCGCAGGACAAGCCGGCACTGGCGGTCACCGAGCGGGTGGCGCAGTCCTGGCCCGAACGGGATGTGTCGGCGGTGCCGGCACACTGCTCGGATCTGACCGTCGGTGCGGTGCGGGGCAGACCGGGCCCGCTGTCGGTCGGGACCTGCGAGCTGCCCCCGGCCGGCGAGTTCCCCGACGACACGGCGATGTTCGACGCGCTGCGGTCCGGGCGGATCGACGCCGCCTGGACGACGACCGCGGCCCCCGACGTGCCCGCGGAGGTGGTGGTGCTGTCGGACACCACCGCGCTGGTTCGGGCCGAGAACCTGGTTCCGCTGTACCGGCGCAACGAGCTGACCGAGTCGCAGGTGCTGGCGCTCAACGAGATCGCCGGCGTGCTGGACACCGGCTCGCTGGCCGACATGCGCCGCCGGGTGGCCGAGGGCGCCGAGCCGGGCGCGGTAGCCGGCCAGTGGCTCGACGCGCACCCCCTCGGTGTCGGCAACTGAGCGGGGCTCAGCGGGAGTGCGGTGCCAGCCTCTTCATCACCGGGGGGAAGATGCGCTGGTAGCCGGCGCCGAGCGCGCGGACGGCGACGTCGAGCACCTTGGCGTCATTGCCGACCAGCACCCGGGCCTTGTTCTTGCGAACCCCGTCGAGGATGATCTGGGCGGCTTTCTCCGGTGTGGTGCTGGCCAGCTTGGCGTCGAAGTCCTTGGCGAGTTCACCGGCGTCGATTCCCTCGGCCGCGGTGGCGTTGCGCGCGATCGCGGTCTTGATGCCGCCGGGATGCACGCAGCTGACCTTCACCGGGTGGCCGGCCAGATCCATCTCCTGGCGCAGTGCTTCGGTGAATCCGCGGACGGCGAACTTGGCCGAGTTGTAGGCGGCCTGGCCGGGAACCGAGAACAGCCCGAACACGCTGGAGACGTTCACGACGTGGCCGTCGCCGGAGGCGATGAGGTGCGGAAGGAACGCCTTGGTTCCGTTCACCACGCCCCAGTAGTCGACGTCCATGACCCGCTCGATGTCCTTGAACTCGGTGATCTCGATGTCGCCGGTGAAGGCGATGCCCGCGTTGTTGTAGATCTGGTTGACCTTGCCGAAGTGTTCGGCCACGGCGTCGGCGTAGAGCAGGAAGGCCTCACGCTCGGTGACGTTGATTCGGTCGGACTTCACGTGCACGCCGATCGCCTTGAGCTGTTCTTCGGTGGCGGCCAGACCCTCGGTGTCGACGTCGCTGATGGCGACGTGGGCGCCCGAGCGTCCCAGCTCGACGGCCAGGGCCTGGCCGATTCCCGACCCGGCGCCGGTGACGACGGCGACCTTTCCCGCGAAGCCTTCCATGGACACTCCCTCGTGTTTCCGGTGTTGTTGTACGCGTGTTGAGTGAGATTCCAGCCTACCCGGTACCGCGGGTACCGAGTCGGGCGGGTGCGGGGCGGCGTAATGCTGCGGTCCGCCCCGACGAAACCAAGGGTATGAAGCGCTTCAAGCTCGCGGTAGCCGCATCCGCTCTGGTCTCAGCCGCCACCGTGGTGACGGTCTCCGCGCCGCCGGCACAGGCCGACACCGGTGCCGATGTGTTCCTGGCGGCACTGGGTGACTACGGGCTCCCTGGGCTCGGCGGAATCGACCCGGCCACCGCCACCCGGGTCGGCGAGGCCGTGTGCCCGATGCTGGCCGAGCCCGGCCAGAACCTGGCCGACGTCGCCGCCGATGTCGCCGACGCGCTGGGCCGACCGATCGGACCCGCGACGATGTTCACCGGCTTGGCGATCCAGATCTTCTGCCCGCGCGCGGTGACTGCCCTGACCGACGGGCGTCCGTTCTCGTTCTTCGGCTGACACACTGCCGGCCCGGGCGGGTGCGGCTGTGCCGTCCCCGCCCGCGGCCGCCCGGCGGGCGCCGAGCAGACCGGGCCCGAACAGGATCAGCCGAACGCTTCGTCGATCAATTCCTGCTGCTCGACTGCGTGCACCTTCGACGACCCCGACGACGGCGCCGACATCGCCCGCCGCGAGATCCGCTTGATTCCGGTGAGCTTGTCCGGCATCACCTCCGGAAGCGTCAGGCCCATCGTCGGCCAGGCGCCCTGGTTCGCCGGCTCCTCCTGGACCCAGAAGAACTGCTCGGCGTTCGGGTAGCGGTCCAGCGTCTCGGCCAGCCTGCGCTTGGGCAGTGGAGCCAACTGCTCCAACCGCACGATCGCCACGTCCTCGCGCTTGTCCTTGGCCTTGCGGGCCACCAGCTCGTAGTAGATCTTGCCGCTGGTCAGCAGGATGCGACTGACCTTGGACCGGTCGCCGTCACCCTCGTCGTAGGTGGGTTCCTCCATCACCGAGCGGAACTTCATCTCGGTGAAGTCCTTCAGGTCGGACACCGCCGCCTTGTTGCGCAGCATCGACTTCGGGGTGAACACGATCAGCGGCCGGTGGATGCCGTCGAGTCCGTGGCGGCGCAACAGGTGGAAATAGTTGGCCGGGGTCGACGGCATCGCGATGGTCATCGAGCCCTCGGCCCACAGCAGCAGGAAGCGTTCGATGCGCCCCGAGGTGTGGTCCGGGCCCTGGCCCTCGTGCCCGTGCGGCAGCAGCAGCACCACATCGGAGAGTTGACCCCACTTGGCCTCGCCGGAGCTGATGAACTCGTCGATGATCGACTGCGCGCCATTGACGAAGTCACCGAACTGGGCCTCCCACAGCACCAGCGCGTTCGGGTTGCCGACCGAGTACCCGTACTCGAAGCCCACCGCCGCGAACTCCGACAGCGCCGAGTCGTAGACCATGAACTTGCCGCCGGTCGGGTTGCCCTCGGAGTCGACGGTCAGCAGGTCCAGCGGGGTGAACTCCTTGCCGGTCTTGCGGTCGATGATCACCGAGTGCCGCTGGGTGAACGTGCCGCGGCGGGTGTCCTGACCGGTCATCCGGATGGTCTTGCCCTCGGCCAGGAACGAGCCCAGCGCCAGCAGTTCGGCGAACGCCCAGTCGACCTTGCCCTCGTAGGCCATCTCGCGGCGCTTCTCGAGCACCGGCTTGACCCGCGGGTGGACGTTGAAGTCCCCGCCGGCGGCCAGGTGCGCGTCACCGATGCGCTGCAGCAGCGCCTTCTCCACCGCGGTGCTCATCCCGGCCGGCACCATCTGGTCCTCTTCGACCGACGAGCTCGGCTCGATCTCGTGCTTCTCGAGTTCGCGAACCTCGTTGAAGACCCGCTCCAACTGGCCCTGGTAGTCGCGCAGCGCGTCCTCGGCCTCCTTCATCGAGATGTCGCCGCGGCCGATCAGCGCCTCGGTGTAGGTCTTGCGGACGCCACGCTTGGTGTCGATGACGTCGTACATGTTGGGTTGGGTCATCGACGGGTCATCGCCCTCGTTGTGCCCGCGCCGGCGGTAACACAGCATGTCGATGACGACGTCCTTCTTGAACTTCTGCCGGAAGTCGACGGCCAGTTTGGCCACCCACACGCAGGCCTCGGGGTCGTCGCCGTTGACGTGGAAGATCGGCGCGCCGATCATCTTCGCGACGTCGGTGCAGTACTCCGAGGACCGCGAGTCGTACGGCGAGGTGGTGAAGCCGATCTGGTTGTTGACGATGATGTGGATGGTGCCGCCGGTGCGGTAGCCGCGCAGCAGCGCCAGGTTCAGCGTCTCGGCGACCACGCCCTGACCGGCGAACGCGGCGTCGCCGTGCAGCATCATCGGCACGACGGTGAATCCGTCGGGCCCGTTGCCCTTGTCGAGGATGTCCTGCTTGGCCCGCACCAGACCCTCCAGCACCGGGTCGACGGCCTCGAGGTGGCTGGGGTTGGCGACCAGTGACACCGCGATGTCGTTGTCGCCGAACATCTGGATGTAGGTGCCGGTGGCGCCGAGGTGGTACTTCACGTCGCCGGATCCGTGCGCCTGGGACGGATTGAGGTTGCCCTCGAACTCGGTGAAGATCTGGCTGTAGGGCTTGCCGACGATGTTGGCCAGCACGTTGAGCCGGCCGCGGTGCGGCATGCCGATGACGACCTCGTCGAGCCCGTGCTCGGCGCACTGGTCGATCGCGGCGTCCATCATCGGGATGACGGTCTCGGCCCCCTCCAGGGAGAACCGCTTCTGGCCGACGTACTTGGTCTGCAGGAAGGTCTCGAACGCTTCGGCCGCGTTGAGCTTGCTCAGGACGTACTTCTGCTCGGCGACCGTCGGCTTCTCGTGCTTGACCTCGATGCGTTCCTCGAGCCACTTCTGCTGCTCGGGTTCGAGGATGTGGGTGTACTCCACCCCGACGTGGCGGCAGTAGGCGTCACGCAGCAGGCCGAGCACGTCGCGCAGCTTCTTCTGGTCCTGCCCGGCGAAGCCGTTGACCTTGAACTCGCGGTCCAGGTCCCACAGCGTCAGCCCGTGGGTGTTGACGTCGAGGTCGGGGTGGCTGCGGAAGCGGGTCTTGTCCAGCCGCAGCGGGTCGATGTCGGCCATCAGGTGGCCGCGGTTGCGGTAGGCGGCGATCAGCTCGATCACCCGCGCGCTCTTGTCCTCGGTGGGGTCCGGGTTGTCGATGCGCCAGCGCACCGGCTCGTACGGGATGCCCAGCTCACGGAAGATCTCGTCGTAGAAGTCGTCGTCGAGCAGCAGCTGGTGGATCGTGCGCAGGAAGTCGCCCGACTCGGCGCCCTGGATGATGCGGTGGTCGTAGGTCGACGTCAGCGTCATCAGCTTGCCGACGCCGACCTCGTTGATGCGCTCGTCGCTGGCGCCCTGGAACTCGGCGGGGTATTCCATCGCCCCGGCGCCGATGATCGCGCCCTGGCCCTGCATCAGCCGCGGCACCGAGTGGACCGTGCCGATGGTGCCCGGGTTGGTCAGCGAGATCGTCACCCCGGAGAAGTCCTCGGCGGTGAGCTTGCCATCGCGGGCGCGGCGGACGATGTCCTCGTAGGCGGCGATGAACTGCCCGAAGCTCATCGTCTCGCAGTTCTTGATGGCCGCGACCACCAATGCGCGCTTGCCGTCCTTGCCCTGCAGGTCGATCGCCAGACCGAGATTCGTGTGGGCTGGTGTGACGGCGTTGGGCTTGCCGTCGACCTCGGCGAAGTGCCGATTCATGTTCGGGAACTTCTTGACCGCCTGAACGATCGCGTAGCCCAGCAGGTGGGTGAACGAGATCTTTCCGCCGCGGGTGCGCTTGAGGTGGTTGTTGATGACGATCCGGTTGTCGATCATCGCCTTGGCCGGAATGGCCCGCACACTGGTGGCGGTCGGAACCTCCAGCGAGGCGGACATGTTCTTCACCACCGCCGCGGCGGCGCCGCGCAGCACCTGGTTCTCGTCGTCCGCGGCGGCCGGTGCGCTCTTGGCGGCGGGCTCGTCCTTGGCCGGGGTCTTCGGCTGGCTCTTGGTCGCGGGTTTGGCGTCCGTCTTGGCTGCGGGCCTGGATTCGGCCTTGGAGTCGGACTTGGACTCCGACTTGGGCGCGGATTTGGACTCGGACTTGGGTGCGGGCTTGGACTCGGGTTTGGCGCTCTCGGCCGGCTTCGCGGCGCCGTTGCTGCCGGCGGACTTGGGCGCGGGTGCCTGAGCGGGTTCGGGCGGAGCGGCCTCAGCCGAGTTCGCTGCCGTGGCGGCGTTGCCGTTGCCGGGAGCGGTGTCGGTGGGCTCGGGGGAGTAGTCGACGAGAAACTCGTGCCAGCTCGGATCGACAGACGAGGGATCCTCGCGGAACTTGCGGTACATCTCTTCGACCAACCACTCGTTCTGACCGAATGGTGAAGGTGAACTCACGGCTGCTATTCGCCTCAATTCTTCGCTTCGGGCCAGCGCCCAGCAGCGGCCGGCCACCCCTTTTCAACCCGGTGTGCGGTTGTCCCACGTATCCGCCGTATAAAGGCTAGCGCTTATGCCGCCGGGCGGACCAGGCAACGTCGTTATGGTCGTCACGGTCACCCAACCCGCACAACCGAGCGGTTGAACCCACGGTGTCGAACGGGTGAACGCGCGCGATGAGCGGCAGGCTAGCGGCGCGGCAGCGGAAGCACGTGCAACCGCGCGGGCCACCGTCTCGGCGGATCCCCGAAGGCCATGTGGGCGTTGGCGACGATCTTCTTAGCCATCAACCGGTTACCCACGCCGCCGACCACTGCACCCACCCCGACCGGGAGAAGCTTGCCGAAGGCGATCGCGCCGCGGCGCAGTGTGTAGCGCTTGACGAAGTACCGCACCAGCCGGGTGTTCAGTTGCGACAACGCCGGCAGCGGCAGCGTCGCCGCGCCGTCGGACAACCAGGCCCCGCTGGTGCGGCCCGAGCCGAGCAGATCGGTGACCGCACGTTTACTGTCCTCGCCGACGAGAACTGCCAGCACCAGAGCGCGGCGCCGCTCACGGTGATCGGCGGGGACGCCGTGCACCTCGGCGACGGCGAGCACGTACACCGCCGTCGCCTCGAGGAAGACGACGGTCTCGCCGGCCACCGCAGACATCGCGACCAGCGTCCCGATGCCGGGGAAGGCCGCCGCGGAACCGACGGCGGCCCCGCTGCCCATCACCGCCGCCTTGTAGCGGGCGTCCAGCTTGCTGATGATCTCGGCCGGGCCGGCGCCGGGGTGGGCTTCCCGCAGCCTGGCCACATAGGCCTTGACGGCCGGGCCCTGCACCCGCGATCCGCGCTCGATGATCTGGGAGAGGACTTTGGCCGCAGTGCCGGGATCGTCCGGACTGAGTGCCGGCGACTGGCTGGCGGCGCGTGAACGGGCACTCATCGGTGGGCCCCTTTCCTCGGCGCGGTTCCACCAGGTTAGCCGTTGTGCAGCGGATATCGGGGTATCCGTGTGCCTGACCACACAACGAACGGCGACGCTGTCCGGTGCCGGCGCGCGCCGGACGTGACTGTGGTCACTGTCTGCGATGTGGGGAACAAAGAATTGGGAAGCGGCGCTAACGATATTCATGGCACCATCCCGGGACGTGGACGAGAGGCAGCTCCAAACCGATCGCTCGGCGCAGCCGCTCCAGCAGCCGAGCAGGACCCGGATGATCGTCGTCCTCGGCCTGCTCGTCGCCCTGGGCCCGCTGACCATCGACATGTACCTGCCGGCGCTGCCCAAGATCGCCGACGAGTTGTCGCTGACCTCCTCGGTCGCCCAGCTGACCCTGACCGGCACGCTGGCCGGGCTGGCACTGGGCCAGCTGATCATCGGCCCGCTGTCGGACTCGCTGGGCCGCCGCAAGCCGCTGGTGGGCGGAATCCTGCTGCACATGGCCGCTTCACTGCTGTGCCTGTTCGCCCCGAACATCGCGGTCCTCGGCATCGCCCGCGGCCTGCAGGGCGTCGGCGCGGCGGCGGCGATGGTCGTCGCGATCGCGGTGGTCGGTGACCTGTTCAGCGATTCCGTCGCCGCCACGGTGATGTCGCGGTTGATGCTGGTGCTCGGCGTCGCACCGGTGGTGGCTCCATCGCTGGGTGCGGCGGTGCTGTTGCACGCATCGTGGCACTGGGTGTTCGCCGCGCTGGTGGTACTCGCCGGCGCGCTGCTGGTGATGGCAGTGCTGGCGCTGCCCGAGACACTGCCCGTGGACCACCGGCGGCCGCTGAAGGTGGGCGGCATTCTGTCGACCTACCTGCTGCTGCTCCGCGATGCCCGGTTCGTGATCCTGGTGCTGGTCGCAGGCCTGGGCATGTCCGGACTGTTCGCCTACATCTCGGGTGCGTCGTTCGTGCTGCAGGGCCGCTACGGGCTCAGCCAGGGCACCTTCGCGCTGGTGTTCGGGGCCGGTGCGGTCGCGTTGATCGCCTCGACCCAGTTCAACGTCGTGCTGCTGGCCCGGTTCTCCCCGCAACGGATCATGGTGTGGGCGTTGTTCGCGGCCTCGGTCTCCGGGGCGGTGTTCGTCGCCCTGGCGACGGCCGGGGTCGGCGGGCTGGTCGGATTCGTCGTGCCGGTCTGGGCGATCCTGGGTGCCATGGGCCTGGTGATCCCCAACGCACCCGCCGTCGCGCTGTCGCGGCACCCGGACGCCGCGGGCACCGCCGCCGCACTTCTCGGTGCCGCCCAGTTCGGGCTCGGCGCGGCGATCGCCCCGGTGGTGGGAGTGCTGGGCAACGATGAGTTCGCGATGGCGTCGGTGATGTTCGCCGGTGTGTTCGTCGCGCTGCTGGCACTCGTGGCAACGGGGGCACACCGCAACGCCGCCCGCCCCGGCGCGGTGGGCCGGGCAGTGACCGAGCCGGCCTAGCTTCGGCGCGCTGCGCGGCGGACTTGTCGCGATACCCGTCGATCCGTAGCGTCGGGCCGAACCGATTTACTCTGTGCGCTGCGCACTTCGACCTCTAGGTAAAAAATTCGCCGACACTCGTGCCCCCGACCCTGTTGACCTCACAGCCGCCGCATGCCCGGGCCGCCAACCCCTGGCATGCGCTGTGGGCGCTGCTCATCGGCTTCTTCATGATCCTGGTCGACGCGACGATCGTCGCGGTCGCCAACCCGTCGATCATGGCAAACCTGGGCGCCGACTACGACGCGGTGATCTGGGTGACCAGCGCCTACCTGCTGGCCTACGCGGTGCCGCTGCTGGTGTCCGGACGCCTCGGCGACCGCTACGGACCCAAGAACGTCTACCTGCTCGGTCTCGCGGTGTTCACCGCGGCCTCGCTGTGGTGCGGGTTGTCCGGCAGCATCGGCATGCTGGTCGCGGCCAGGGTGGTCCAGGGCATCGGCGCCGCGCTGCTCACGCCGCAGACCCTGTCGGTGATCACCCGGATCTTCCCCGCCCATCGTCGCGGCGTGGCGATGAGCGTGTGGGGAGCCACCGCCGGGGTGGCCACCCTGGTCGGGCCGTTGGCGGGCGGCGTTCTCGTCGATCATCTGGGCTGGCAGTGGATCTTCTTCGTCAACGTGCCGGTCGGGCTCGTCGGCCTGGTGCTGGCGGCCAGGATGGTCCCGGCACTGCCCACGGTGACCCACCACTTCGATCTGCCCGGCGTCGTACTCTCCGGCGTCGGCCTGTTCCTCATCGTGTTCGCGCTGCAGGAGGGTCAGGCGTTCGGCTGGCCGCTGTGGATCTGGGCGACCATCGCCATCGGCGCCGTCATCCTGGCGGTATTCGTCTACTGGCAGTCGGTCAACTCCGGCGAGCCGCTGATCCCGCTGACCATCTTCAGCGAGCGCAACTTCTCGCTGTCCAACGTCGGGGTGGCGACCATCGGGTTCGTCGCGACGTCGATGTTCCTGCCGCTGATGTTCTACGCCCAGTCGGTGTGTGGGCTCACCCCGACCCGCGCGGCGCTGCTGACCGCGCCGATGGCCGTCGCCACCGGTGTGCTGGCCCCGGTCGTCGGCAGGATCGTCGACCGCTCCCACCCGAGGCCGGTCGTCGGTTTCGGGTTCTCGGTGATCGCCATCGGCCTGACCTGGCTGTCGATCGAGATGACGCCGACGACCCCGATCTGGCGGCTGCTGCTGCCGCTGACCGCCATGGGGGTGGGCATGGCGTTCATCTGGTCGCCCCTGGCCGCGACGGCCACCAGGAACCTTTCGCCGCAACTGGCCGGAGCCGGCTCAGGGGTGTACAACACCACCCGCCAGGTGGGCTCGGTGCTGGGCAGCGCCGGGATGGCGGCCTTCATGGCCTCGCGACTGTCCGCGGAGATCCCGGGGGCGGCCGACGCCGCTCCGCGCGGGGAGGGCTCGGCGACCCTGCTGCCGGAGTTCCTGCACGAACCGTTCGCCGCCGCGATGTCGCAGGCGATGCTGTTGCCGGCGTTCGTCGCGCTGTTCGGTGTGGTGGCCGCGTTGTTCCTGCTGGGCTTCGTCGGTTCCCGGATGACGACGCTGCCCGGCCCCGGCGGTACCGGTGACCCCGCGCCGGGCGCCGTCCAGACCGCCGGCCCCGGCCCCGTCCAGACCGCCGGCCCCGGCGAAGACGAGTGGGCCGACCACGACGACTGGGTCGACGACGACGACTACGTCGAGTACGTCGTGAGCTGGGACGACGCGCCAACGGAAGGCGCCGGAGACGCCGGAGACGCCGGAGACGATGTGCAGGACACCGACGCGCTCAACCCGGTCGTCGAGCGCGTGCATGAGCATCTCGACCAGCACCCGCCGCGCCGGTCGCCGCCCGCGCCGTCGGACCCGGAATGGCGAAACATCTTCGATCAGCTGCTGGCCACCCCGGAGCCGACCGAGCCCGCCGGCAACGGGTTCGCCGGCTACGACACGGCCCCGGCAGACGAGCGGGGCCGCAACCGGCCGCCCGGTGGGCCCGCCCGCGGAGACGGCCCCGGCCCCTCCGGCAGGCACTCGCGCTACTGAGCGTCGGTGCCGGAGCCCATCAGCGCGGCCAGTTGTTCGTTGGTCTTGCTGAGCATCGCGGTGAGCGCTCCGATCGCCTTCTCGCGGACCCGGGGTTTGTCGGGGATGCGGGGGATGACATCGCGCAGCACGTTCAGCCGGGCCGACTGCAACCAGTCCATCAACTCCGGGTCCTGCAGCCAGCGCAGCTGCGCGCGGTTGTCGGCCGCCAGGATCCGCAACCAGTCCGCCGGCACATCCGGGTGGGGGATCGGTTCGCACAGCTCGTTGCGTGTTCCGTCGTCGCCGTAGGCCGTCTCGACGTGGGCGATGAACGCCGCGCTGAACACCTGCTGGCAGCCTCGCACACTCTGCAGGGTGAGGTGGTCGCCATCGAACACCGGCACCGATGGCGGCCTGGGCAGGCCCGGCGTCGTGCAGTCGACGTAGAGCGAACGCTGCGGCGCCTCGATGCTGCCGCCGCGCAGCACGACACGGTCGGCCTCGACCCGGTCGACGTGGCCGAGCCGCACCACGTCGTCGATGCGCCGCAGCTCGGCCAGTTCGCCGAGCGACACGATCGCGCAGTGGTACATGGTCGGCTGCACCGAGGGATCGAGCCGCAGCAGGTTCTGGGCGGCCTCCAGCCGGGCGAACAGGTCGTCGAGTGACCTCGCCTCGGTGATGGCGTTCAGGCGCGAGGTGATGGTGGTGCGGATCTGCTTGGCGAACCGTTGCCCCGGCTGGATGTCGGCGCGGTTGAGCAGCCAGCCGTCCCGCGGCATCACCCAGCGCAGCCGCTCGGGTGGCACCCCGTTGCGCATCAGCCACAGGCAGCAGTCCATCCCGGTCTTGCCGCCGCCGACGATCGTGAAGTGCTCACGGCCGCCGGCGCGGCGGGGCAGCCCGTTGGGCGCCACCACCTCGACGCCGTTGGCGACAGCGAACGGCGCCGAGCGCATGGATTGCACATTGGTCAGCAGATAGCTGGCGTCGACGGTGCGGCGGCGCACCGTCACGGTGTACTGCTCGCCTCCGAGAGTCCGAAAGGTGTTGTCGCCCAGATAGTGTGACATCGGGAAGTAGGACAGCCGGCCGGTGGGCAGCAGCCGGTGGCGCAGCACCCGCTCGTAATAGGCGCAGACCTCGTGGCCGGTGGCCAGCTCGAAGAACCCCTCGTTGGGCCCGGACTCGTCGAGGCGGCCCTCGGTGTCGAACTCCTGCGAGTTCACCCCGTAGTAGGCGGACGGCTGGTGCAGCCGCACGAACGGATAGACCCAGTTCCAGTGCCCGCCGGGTTGCTGGTTGGCGTCGACGAGCACCACGGTCGCATCGGTTTCGGCGAGCACGGTGTCGACGAACGCCATCCCCATGGCGCCCGCCCCGATGACCAGATAGTCAGCGTCGATGCCGGGCACCCGATCACGCTAACCCACCGCGCTAGCCGAACAGCACCGCCCGGTTGAGCAGGGCGGCGGGGTCGAACGCCGACTTGACCGCCCGCATCGCGGTGATGTCGGCGTCGGTCCGCGACATCGACAGGTAGCCGCGTTTCCGGGTGCCCACGCCGTGCTCGGAGCTGACGTTGCCGTCGCAGGCCGCGATCAGGGCCATCATCGCCGAGTAGAGCTCGCGCTCGGGGTCACCGGACAGTGCGCAGCGCACCACGTTGAGGTGCAGGTTGCCTTCACCCACGTGGCCGAACAACACCGGGATGGCTTCCGGGGCGTGGGCCGCCAGCAGTGCGGCGGCGTCCTCGGCGAACCGTGGAACAGCTGAAAGTGGAAGTGAGACATCGAACTTCAACGGCGGCCCGTAGACGCCGAGAACCTCGGCGACGGCTTCGCGCACCTGCCACAGCCGCTGCTGGGCGGCCGCGTCCACCCCGACGGCAGGTTCCCCGGCCAACTCGGTGTCCTCCAGCGCGTCGGCCAGCCGGTCGGTCAGGTCGCAGTCGCCGGCCAGTTCGATCAACAGCTGCCAGGCGCCGGGAACCGGGGCCGCCACCCCGGCGTGTTCGGCGGTCAGCGCGCTGGCGCGGGCGTCGATGAGTTCCAGTGCCGCGATGCCCTCGATATCCCGGAAGACCCGACCCGCCTGCACCAACGCCGCCAGGTCGGCGAAGCCGCAGATCGCGGTGATGCGGTGCCGTGGGGTGGGATGCAGCCGGAGGTCGAGCCCGGTGATCACGCCGAGGGTGCCTTCGGCGCCGACGAACAACGAGGTCAGATCGTATCCGGTGTTGTCGGCGCGGACGTGGCTGTGCCGCTGCACGATCGAGCCGTCGGGCAGGGCGACGTCCAGGCCGAGCACCTGCTCGCCCATGTTGCCGTAGCGCACGGTGCGCAGTCCGCCGGCGTTGGTCGATGCCATGCCGCCCACTGTCGCCGAATCGCGGGCGGCGAGGTCGACCCCGAACAGCAGACCCGCGGCGTCGGCCGCGCGCTGCACCTCGGCCAGCGTGACCCCGGCGCCGACGCGGACACGGCGCTCGGCCACGTCGACGTCACCGACGGTGCGAAGCCGTTCGGTGGACAGCAGCACGTCGTCATGCTCGGGCACCGTCCCGGCCACCAGCGAGGTGCGCCCACCCTGCACGGTGACGCAGACGCCGGCGTCGCGGCAGACCCGCAGCACCCCGGCGACCTCGTCGGCCGATCCCGGCCGCACCAGCACGCTGGCGCGGCCCCGGTAGCGGCCGGTGTGGTCGACACTGCGGCCGTCCAGCACGTCCGGGTCGGTACTCAGATATCCGGCGCCGACGATCGCGGCCAGCCGTGCGGTCAGCGGTTCGGTCACCCCGAGGGTGTATCACATCCGCACAGCGACAGGAACGCGCCCAACTCCACCAGCCGGTCCGGAGTCCCGGGAAGGTAGTCGGTCAGCTGGGCCGACCGCACGATCACCGCCAGGTGTTTCGCCCGGCTCACCGCGACGTTCAGGCGGTTTCGGTTGAGCAGGAAAGCGATTCCGCGTGGCACGTCGTCAACCGAGGACGCCGTCATCGAGACGAACACCACGGGGGCCTGCTGGCCCTGGAATTTGTCCACGGTGCCGGCGCGCACACCGGCCAGCCCGACACGGTCCAGGTGCTGGCGCATCGCCACCACCTGCGCGTTGTACGGGGTGACGATCAGGATGTCGCTCTGCGCGAGTCCCCGGGTGTCGTCCTGGTCGGTCCAGGGGGTGCCGAGCAGCTGCTGGATCTCGGTGATGATCGCCGCGGCCTCCTCGGGGCTGGCCGTGGCGTTTCCGGTGTGCTCGACGGCCAGCGTCCGCACACCGGGCGCCACGCCGTCGAGCCGGCGTGTGGCGGTGACCTCGTCGTGGGAGCGAAGCCGGCCGTCGTAGGACAGCCGGGAGACCGCCCGGCACACCTCGGGGTGCATCCGGTAGGAGCGGTCCAGGAAATAGCCGCGCTGCGGCGGCAGCGTGTGGTGCCCGTCGACGAGCCAGCCCAGCGCCGACCCGTCCACCGGTTCCGGGTGGGTGCCCTGGCTGACCTGCGGCAACTGTTGTGGATCGCCCAGGAGCAGCACGTTGCGGGCCGCCCGCGCCACCGCGATGGTGTTCGCCAGGCTGAACTGCCCGGCCTCCTCGACGACCAGCAGGTCGAGGCTGCGCTCAGCGATCCTGGTGGAGTTGGCGAAATCCCATGCGGTGCCCCCGACCACGCACCCGTCATGGCTGTCGATGAACGCCGCGTAGTCGTCGCGGCCCAGCTCGGTCCATCCGGTGCTGACGGTCTGCACCTTCTTGCCGACCCGGTCGCCGGGCACACCGGCAGCCAGCACATCCCGGAACAGGTTCTCCACCACCGCATGCGCCTGGGCGACCACCCCGATACGCCAGTGGTGTGTGGTGACCAGTTCGGCGAGCACCCGCCCGGAGGTGAACGTCTTCCCGGTGCCCGGCGGGCCGTGCACGGCCAGATAGGAATCGTCGAGATCCAGCAGCGCCGAGGCGATGTCGCCGACGACGTCTGCGCTGCGCGGCAGCGGACGGCCGCTGCGGGTGCGCGGGTCGCGGCGCAGCAGGATGTCGGTGACCGCATCGGCGGCCAGCTCGGGCAGTCGGCCGGCGACGGCGGCCGCCGTCGCCGCGATCGCCTCCTGCAGCGGCGCGGTGTTGATCGGCGGCCCCGGGGTGAGTGCGAACGGGGTGGCGGAGAAGACCTCACCGTTCTTGGGCTGACGCTCCACGACGACCACTTCGGTGGGCACCTCCGGGTCGTCGCATTCGACGACGGTCACCGAGCCGAAGGCCCGGCGGTCGGGGTCCTCTGCCAGGCCCGCCGGAGCGGGCGGATCGTAGAGCGCGTACATCTCGTGGTTCAGCTCGCCGGCGGCGATCTCCCCGGACAGCCTCAGGCGCCGTTGCGGTTTGCGCGCCCGCGGCGGGGTGTGCCAGTCGGCGACGATGTCGGTGTGGTCGGCGATGAACACGCCGCCGTTGTCGGCCCATTCCTCGACCGGGTTGTTCACCCGGTCGAAGTGCGCCCACCAGAAGGGCTTGTCTTCGCGTTTGTGGAAACCCTTGGCGGCGGCGAGCATCGCCACCGCGGTCTGCTCGGGGGTGCGCGCCTCGACCGCGTCGCCGGCGAACTCGAGCAGTGTGCGTTCGACGTCGTCGGGGGTGGGCGGATCCACCTCGGCGCGACCGGTGATGGTCACCGGCCCCCGCGGCGGAACACCCGATTCGATGGCGCGGGCCACCAGCCAGTCCCGCAGCCGCCGGGTGGAGCGGCAGTCGTAGCGGTTGTAGTCCTCGATCCCCTTGAGCACCGTCGCCGCCTCGTCGGTGTGCCCGGCGTCGCGCAACCCGCAGTATCGTGCGTACTCGGTGATCGACGCGGTGGCCGTGGTGACCTCGCCGTCGCGCAACTCGTTGCCCATGTAGAGCGGCTCGAGGCTCTTGATGCTGTAGTTCTCGGTGCCGACCCGGATGCTCTTGCGCACCAACGGGTAGAGGTCGACCAGTACCCCGTCGCGCAGCAGCTCGTCGACCTCGCGCTCACCGACCCCGTAGTGCCCGGCCAGCCGCAGCAGTGTGCTCTTCTCGTAGGCCGCGTAGTGGTAGATGTGCATGCCGGGGTGCTTCCTGCGCCGCTTGCGCACCAAGGTCAGGAAGTCCGCGAGGGCCTGGCGCTCCCCGGCGCGGTCGTGGGCCCAGAACGGCCGGAACTCGTCGGTGATGCTCAGAACCCCCCAGAGGTATTCCAGACCCCATTCGCGGCCGTCGACGGTCCACAGCGGGTCGCCCTCGAAATCGAAGAACAGGTCTCCTCTGTCGGCGTCGGGCAGCACCATCAGCGGCTGCGCGTCGACCACCCGGTAGGGCGGCATCCCGTCTTCCCGGTCGGCCAGCTGCAGCCGGGCCTGCTCGGTCAACGCCGACACCGCGCGCGGTGCCAGCTCGGGCACCGCTCCGGTGTGCGCGGCCAGTTCGCGCACGGTGGTGATCCCGGCGTCGATCAGCCGGGCGCGCTGGCTGACCCGCATGCCGGCGACCAACAGCAGGTCGTCGTGGGCGCGGACCTGCGCCTGGCATTCGTCGCACCGGAAGCACGCGCGGATGCTCTCGTCCGCCCACTCCACCGGGCGGCCACCGGCCAGGTGCCCGTCGAGCAGCCGCTGCAGCGCGTCGCGCCGCGGCCGGTACACCGGTGCCAGCTCGTCGAGCGGATAGCTGACCGTGGTTCCGTCGCCGAGCACCAGATCGACCTCGGGTGCCACCGGCACCCCTGCCTCGGTGAGGCTCTCGGCGTAGGCCGCCAGCTGCAGCAGCGCCTCGACCTTCACCGATCGGGCCAGTTTGGTGTCGCGCAGCCGGTAGCGCTGCCGGCCGTCGGTGCCGTCTTCGAGGAGCAGAAAGTCGGCGAACCCGGCGAACCGGCCGTCGAACATCGCGGCCTGGTAGATCACCGGGGCACGGCGCTCGATCGCGCGCAGCGTCTGCTCGGCGGCGGCGGTCAGGCCGGCGACCGTGTAGTCGGGCCGCCCGATGGTGGCCACCTCGCCGGCGCTGCGCAGTTGGTCGAGGTGGCGGCGTTCGTGCTCGGTACCCAGGTCGGCCGTCCGGGCGAACAGATCGTCATCGCCGGACACCGCCGGCCCGCGGCCCAGTCGTGCGTCGAACGACCGCAGCAGCGCGTACTCACAGCGCGCCGCGGCGGCGAGATCAGAGGCGCTGTAGATGACGCTGTAGCGGACCGGGCCACTGTCGGCGACGAACACGCAGCCACTGTAGGTGAGGCCGCCGACACCTCAGCCGGTGTTGCCGATCAACTCCACCCCGCTGCCGTTCCAGCGGAACTTCACCACGCTGTCCAGTCCGGGGACGCCGTTGCTGTACTTCAGTGCCACGGTGTCGCCGGTGGTCTGCGAGCCTTCCAGGGCGTTGAAGCCATACGTGTCGGGAACCCCGGTCGGGATGAACTTGCCCAGATGGAACATCACCGCCCGGGTGTTCGGGTTCTCCGAATTGGTGTTGGCCTTGACGATCACCGCCGACAACTGGGCGCACGGGTTGTAGTTGCCCGCCATCGGCTCGGCCCGCCAGCCCTGATCGCTGCGCGGGTCGGGTGGCAGCTCCGAGACCGCTCTGGCGATCTCGGGGGCGGTCAGGTCGACCGCGCACGGATCCTCCGACGTTCCGGTGTCGGGAGCGGCGACGGTCGGAGCTGGGGATTCGGCCGGTTCCGGGTCAGCCGGCGCGGCCGGCGCAGCGGTCGGACCGGGCGTCTTGGACACCGTCGAATCACCCGAACCGCATCCCGCGAGGGTCAGCGTCAACGTTGCGGCCAGCGTTGCCGCCGCTGCGCTGATCGCCGCCGTCCTCCGCACAAGTGCGCACCGTACCGGACCGTCTGCGGCCCCCGAGAAGGCGCGCGGAGGGATTCCGCGCCGAGTGGCACTAGACTCCCACCACGATGACGTCCTCTGACGGGGCGCCCGACAGTGCTGATCTGCCCGGCGACCTGACCTTTGCTGACCTGCAGATTCACCCAGCGGTGCTGCAGGCCATCGGCGATGTCGGCTACGAGTCGCCCTCGCCGATCCAGGCCGAGACCATTCCGGCCATGCTCGCCGGCTCCGATGTCGTTGGTCTGGCCCAGACGGGAACGGGGAAGACGGCGGCGTTCGCGATCCCGATCCTGTCGAAGATCGACACCGCCAGCCGGTCCACCCAGGCGCTGGTGCTGGCTCCCACCCGCGAGCTGGCCCTGCAGGTCGCCGAAGCGTTCGGCCGCTACGGTGCGCACCTGCGGGTCAACGTGCTGCCGGTCTACGGCGGCAGTTCCTACGTTCCGCAGCTGGCCGGTCTCAAACGCGGCGCCCAGGTGGTCGTCGGCACCCCCGGCCGGGTCATCGACCATCTGGAGAAGGGCAGCCTGGACCTGTCGCACCTGGACTACCTGGTGCTCGACGAGGCCGACGAGATGCTGCAGATGGGTTTCGCCGAGGACGTCGAGCGCATTCTCGCCGACACCCCCGAGTACAAGCAGGTCGCGCTGTTCTCGGCGACCATGCCGCCGGGCATCCGCAAGATCACCACCAAGTACCTGCACGACCCGGTGGAAGTGACGGTCAAGTCCAAGACGCAGACCGCCGAGAACATCACCCAGCGGTACGTTCAGGTGACCGGGTACCGCAAGATGGATGCCCTCACCCGGCTGCTCGAGGTCGAGCAGGGCGACGCGATGATCGTGTTCGTGCGCACCAAGCAGGCCACCGAGGAGGTGGCCGAGAAGTTGCGCGCCCGCGGTTTCGCCGCGGCCGCCATCAACGGCGACATCCCGCAGGCGGTTCGCGAGCGCACCATCAACGCCCTCAAGGACGGCTCGATCGACATCCTGATCGCGACCGACGTGGCCGCACGCGGCCTGGACGTCGAACGCATCTCGCATGTGCTCAACTACGACATCCCGCACGACCCGGAGTCCTACGTGCACCGCATCGGGCGCACCGGCCGCGCGGGCCGCTCCGGGACCGCGCTGCTGTTCGTCACACCGCGTGAGCGCCACCTGCTCAACGCGATCGAACGGGTCACCCGCCAGAAGCTGGTCGAGTCGGAGCTGCCCTCGGTCGACGACGTCAACGAGAAGCGGGTCGCCAAGTTCCGCGATTCGATCACCGACGCGCTCGCCAAGCCGGGACTCGACCTGTTCCGCACGCTGATCGAGACCTACGAGCGTGACCACGACGTGCCGATGGCCGACATCGCGGCGGCGCTGGCGCTGCAGAGCCGCGACGGTGAAGAGTTCCTGATGACCGAGCCCCCGCCGGAGAAGAAGCGGGAGCGAAAAGAACGACCCCCGCGCGACGATCGTGGGCCGCGTGAGCGCCGCAGCGACCTGACGACCTACCGCATCTCGGTCGGCAAGCGGCACAAGGTCGCTCCCGGCGCCATCGTCGGTGCCATCGCCAACGAAGGCGGGCTGCATCGCAGCGACTTCGGCCACATCTCGATCAGGCAGGACTACTCGCTCGTCGAGCTGCCCGCCAAGCTGCCGGGCAAGACGCTCAAAGCGTTGGAGCACACCAGAATCCAAGGTCAGCTGATCAACCTGCAACCCGACCGCGGCGGGCCCAAACCGCATCGGGGGAAGCCCAAGTCGAAGTGACGGTGCCGTCCAGGCCCGCCGGCGTCGACGACGCTGACGACGTCGGCGGCCTGGAGTCGGTCACCACCTCGCCGCGCGTCGCGTCGCTGACCGGCATCCGGGCGGTCGCCGCGGTGCTGGTGGTGCTCACCCACGCGGCCTACACCACCGGGAAATATCCGCAGGGCTACGTCGGTCTGGTGTACTCGCGCATGGAGATCGGGGTGCCGATCTTCTTCGTGCTGTCGGGCTTCCTGTTGTTCTCGCCGTGGGTGAGGGCCGCCGCCGGGCAGGGATCGCCGCCCTCGGTGCGGCGCTACGCCTGGCACCGGGTGCGCCGGATCATGCCCGCCTACGCGGTCACCGTCGTCGCGGCCTACCTCGTCTACCACTTCCGCACGGCGGGTCCCAACCCCGGGCACACCTGGGAAGGTCTGTTCCGCAATCTGACGCTCACCCAGATCTACACCGACGACTACCTGTATTCCTATCTGCACCAAGGGCTCACCCAGATGTGGAGCCTCGCGGTCGAGGTCGCGTTCTACGTCGCCCTTCCGGTACTGGCCTACCTGTTGCTGGTGGTGTTGTGCCGGCGGCGCTGGCGTCCGGGGCTGCTGCTGGCCGGACTGGCGGTGCTGGCGCTGGTCTCGCCGGCGTGGCTGGCGCTGGTCCACAGCGTGGACTGGTTGCCCGACGGAGCCCGGCTGTGGCTTCCGGGCTATCTGGCGTGGTTCGTCGGGGGAATGGTGCTCGCGGCGCTGCAGCCGCTGGGGGTGCGGGCCTACGCGCTGGTGTGTGTGCCGCTGGCGGTGGTGTGCTATTTCATCGCGTCCACCCCGATCGCGGGGGAACCCACGACCTCGCCGGCCGAGCTGCGTGAGGCGCTGGCCAAGACGGTGTTCTACGCGGTGATCGCCACCCTGGTCGTCGCGCCGCTGGCGCTGGGCCGCCAGAAGGGCCTCTATTCGAGGTTGCTGGCCAGCCGCCCGATGGTCTTCCTCGGTGAGATCTCCTACGAGATCTTCCTGATCCACCTGATCACCATGGAGCTGGTGATGGTGGAGATCCTGCGGTACCCGATCTACACCGGGTCGGTGTGGTGGTTGTTCGTCGGCACGATGGTGGTCACGATCCCGCTGGCGTGGCTGTTGCACCGGTTCACCCGCGTTCGGGGCTGACGGGTCACCCACGGCGATTTCTAGTTAGGTTAAGCTCCCCTAATAACACAGGCCGCCAGGGATCGAGGTGACATGTCGGATACGAAGCAGTCGCGCGGGTTCGCGGGCGCGGTGCTCAAGCTGTTGCGCGCGGGTGACTACGAACTAACCGTCACCGGGCGCACTCAGGTCAGCCCGCACTACCTGCGGCTGAGCTTCGCCGCCGGCGGGTTGCTGGACGGCCGCTCGCTGCACCCGACCCAGTGGATCCGGATGTGGTTCTCCGACGGCGACAAGCTGCATCAGCGCGGCTACACCCTGGTCAACCCGGACCCCGCCGCCGACACGGTGGACATCGAGTTCGCGTTGCACGACGGGGTCGCCTCGCGCTGGGCCGAGCAGGCCGCACCCGGGGACACCATCGAGGTCACCGTGCTGGGCAGCAACTTCGCACTGCCCGAACCACCTCCGGCCGGTTACCTCGTCGTCGGTGACACGGCGTCGCTCCCGGCGATCAACTCACTGCTCGACGCGATCGGCGACACCCCGGCGCGGGTCTACCTCGAGGCCGCCCACGAGGACGACAAGCAACTTCCGGTGCGCCGCAACGCCGAGGTGACCTGGGTGGACCGCAAGAACGCCGGCGAGGCGCTGGTACAGACCGTCGCTGCGGCGGCGTTCGACGCCTCCGATCACTTCGGCTGGGTCGCCTGCGACAACCGCACCACCCGCGCGGTCGCCAAGATCCTGCGTGAGGACTTCAAGATCCCGCGCAAGTCGATCAAGGCCCAGGCCTACTGGGTGGCCTGACGGGTCGGCACCATGATCGGCACGAGGAACTCCTCGAGCATCGCTCGTTCGTCTTCCTCGTCGTGGCCGGGGAACAGCATGAGCGAGGTCATCACCCGGACCAGCCAGCGGGCCCGGTGGGCGACCACCTCGGGCTCGTCGGGGCCCAGTGAGATGACGAACGCCTCGGTCAGCGCCTTGATCACCTCGGACTGTTCGGCCATCTCGGCGCCGATAGGCCGCTGGGTGGTGGCGAACCACGAGTCCAGTGCCGGGCTTTCGCGCACGTTGCGCAGCGAGGCCAGCATGCCCTCGATCAGCCGCTCGCGCGGATCGGTCAGCGCGGTGATCTGCTCGGTCATCTCCCGGTAGAGCCGGTAGGCCTCCCGGTGCACATAGGCCGTGTACAGCGCTTCGCGGTTCTCGAAGTAGCGGTACAGCGTCGCACGCGAACAGCCTGCCGCCGAGGCGATTTCGTGCATCCCGACGGTGGCGGCCTCTTTCTCGGCGAACAGTTGGCCCGCCGCGTCGAGGATCCGGTCGGCGGCCACCTCGGTGCGCCGGGCGGCCAGCCAGTCGCCGGCCATCAGCCGGTCACCGTGAACGGCACCGACACCGGCCGGCGCACGTAACTGCCGTCAGCCCAGACGATCCCGGACTCGTCGACCTCGAATTCGGGGATGCGCGCCAGCAACTCGGTCAGCGCCACCCGGGACTGCATCCGTGCCGCCGCGGCGCCCAGGCAGTGGTGCGCCCCGTGGCTGAAGGTCAGGATGTTGCGCGGCCGCCGGGTGACGTCGAGTTCAGCGGCGTCGGAACCGTACTGGCGTTCGTCGCGGTTGGCCGAGCCGTACAGGAACATCGCCCGACGGCCTTCGGGGATCGTCACCTCGCCGATCGTGACATCGCGGGTGACGGTGCGGCCCAGCATCTGCACCGGCGAGGTCAGCCGCAGGAACTCGTCGACCGCGTCGGGGATCAGCTCGGGGTCCTGTACGAGCAGCCGGCGCTGGTCGGGGCGCTGATGCAGCAGTTGCACCGAGCCGCCCAGCATCCCGGTGGTGGTGTCGTTGCCGCCGGTGACCATCGTGAAGGTGAACGCCAGGATGGACAGCACGCCGGAGATGTCGCCGTCGGCGCCGACGCCGGCGGCCACCAGATGTGAGACGGTGTCATCCTCCGGCTCGGTGCGCCGCCGTTCGATCAGTGCGGTGAAATAGCCCATCATCTCGCCGAGCGCATCGCCGACGGTGCCGAGCGCCCCGCCCACGCCACCTTCGGCGGTGCTGGCGGCGACGATCGCGTCGGTCCAGCCGTCGAACTTGCCCCGGTCGGCTTCCGGAACCCCGAGATAGTGCGCCACCACCATCGACGGCAGCGGTTTGAACAGTTCGGCGACGATGTCGCCGCCGCCGTCGGCGCGGATGCGTTCGATGCGCTCGATCACGAATTCGCGGACCTTGGGCTCGACGGCCTCGACCTGGCGCGGGGTGAAGCCGCGCGAGACCAGCTTGCGGAACTCGGTGTGCACCGGCGGGTCCTGCATGACCATCGGCGGATTGTCGGCCAGCCCGATCAGGTCGAGCTCGCCGTAGTTGACGGTCAGGCCCAGCGCCGACGAGAAGGTCTGATGGTCACGGGCGGCCGCCCAGATGTCGGCGTGCCGGGACAGCACGTAGTAGTCGTTCTGCGGGTGTCCGGCCGGGATGACGTGGTGGACCGGATCGTGATCGCGCAGTGCGCGGTACATCGGCCACGGGTTTGGCCAGGTGGTGGCGTCGGCGAGTTGGAACCGCACCGGCGAGTCTTGAGACAAGATCGCAGTCATGTCTTATGAGTACGACAGAACCTGTGGGTGTGTCAATAGATGTGGCCAGATTGCCCGGGTTCTGTGATGCCGGCCCCGTTGCCGATCGGCGGTCAGATCGCCGCTCCGGGGTTCAGGATGCCGCCAGGATCGAGGGCGGCCTTGATGCGCCGGTTGAGTTCCATCGCCTCAGGTCCGAGCTGGCCCGCCAGCCAGGGCCGCTTGAGCCGCCCGACGCCGTGTTCGCCGGTGATCGTGCCACCGAGGCCGACCGCGAGATCCATGATCTCGCCGAAGGCGACCTGCGCCCGCTGCGCCATGGCGGCGTCCGCGGGGTCGTAGACGATCAGCGGGTGGGTGTTGCCGTCCCCAGCGTGCGCGATCACCGAGATCGTAAGGTCGTGGTTCGCGGCGATCTTGTCCACCCCGCTGACCAGGTCGGCCAATGCGGGCAGCGGTACGCCGACATCCTCGAGCAGCAGCGAACCCTTGGCCTCCACCGCGGGGATCGCGAAGCGGCGTGCCGCGACGAAAGCCTCGCCCTCGTCCGGGTCGGATGTCGAGAACACCTCTGTCGCACCGTGTTCGGTGAACACACCGGCCATGAACGCGGCATCCTCGGCGCCGGCGGGCCCGCGGTCGTCGCTGGCGGCCACCATCATCGCGGCGGCGTTGCGGTCCAGCCCCATCCGCAGCTTGTCCTCGACGGCGTTGATCGCCACCGAATCCATGAACTCCAGCATCGAGGGCCGGATCCGGCCGGTGATGGTGACGACGGCGTTGGCGGCGGCCTCCACC
This sequence comes from Mycobacterium sp. ABE4_509, assembly GCF_056160785.1. Classification (NCBI taxonomy): domain Bacteria; kingdom Bacillati; phylum Actinomycetota; class Actinomycetes; order Mycobacteriales; family Mycobacteriaceae; genus Mycobacterium; species Mycobacterium sp. ABE4_509. Next base: position 23,801 of record NZ_JBSWXU010000019.1, read on the forward strand.
GAATCGAACGTCGCGACCACGGTGCACGGCGCGTGTTGGGCCGGCAGCAGCTTCAAGGTGACCTCGGTGACCACCCCGAGCGTGCCCTCACTGCCGACGAACAGTTTGGTCAGCGGCAACCCCGCGACGTCCTTGAGCCGGGGGCCGCCCAGGCGTACCGCGGTGCCGTCCGCCAGCACCACCTGCAGGCCCAGCACGTAGTCCGTGGTGACGCCGTACTTCACGCAGCACAGGCCGCCGGCGTTGGTGGCGATGTTGCCGCCGATGCTGCAGATCTCGAACGACGACGGATCCGGCGGATACCACAGGCCGTAGGAGGCGACGGTCTTCTTCACCTCGGCGTTGAGCAGCCCGGGCTGCGCGACGGCGGTGCGGGTGACCGGGTCGACGGTGATGTCGCGCATCTTCTCGGTGGACAGCACGATCCCGCCGTCGAGCGCGGTGGCGCCGCCGGAAAGACCGGTGCCCATTCCGCGCGGCACGACCGCGACGCGGTGCGCGCCGGCCCAGCGCAGCACGGTCTGGACCTCCTCGGTGCGGCGCGGCCGGACCACCGCCATCGGGGTGCCCGCCCCCGGGTCGGCGGCCCGGTCGTGTCGATAGGACTCCAGGATGTCGGGATCGGTGACGACGGTGCCTTCGGGGAGTTCGGCGATCAGATCATCCAGGTACTCCACGCGGCAATCGTAGGCTCAGTGCAGTGCGCCCCGCGATGACATCGACCAGCAGTAGGCGGTGAACCCGGCCGTCAGCGCCAGGATGGCGACGTCGACGAGCGCGAACGAGGCTCCGAACACCGACCATCGGTCCATCACCGCGAACGTGGTGACAGCCAGACACGTCTGGCTGATCAGGCCGATCACCGCCACATCCCTCGCCGCGCGCCTGCGCAGCAGCAGCAATACCGCCGCGGCCAGCGTGCTCCACACCGCGATGATCCAGAGCACGGCAGGTATCGCGGGGTAGTCGGTGAAATAGTCACGCTCGGCCGATCCGTAGCCCTGTTGGCCGAAGTAGTGCTCGTTGAGCGTCAGGGCCATGATCTGGTCGTAGGCGCCGGCGCCGGCGAGCAGCAGGGCCGCGGCGCCGACCGCCCAGAGATGCCATGGCCGCCGACCGGTGTGGCGGTCAGGCATCCAGCGTCGGCCTCGGTCGGTGGTTCACCAGGCTCAGGTTGCCGATTGGATGTTACGGGCGCGTTACAGCTATCCTCGTCGCATGCGGGACAGTGCGGTCTTCGCGCAGGTGAAGACGTTGAAGAGGAAGCGCCATGCGGCGCATCTGTCGGCCACCGCACTGGAGATCCATGTGCGCGCCGCGGCCGACAGCACCGGGACGGAATTCCCGGCGTTCATCACCGACGAACGCCTCGACGAGATCGCTCCGGGGTCGGTGACCACCCTTGCCGCCCTGGAACTGTGCCTGGTCGGGCTGTGGTATCGGGCCTGCGGCGGCTACGTCATCGCCGATCTCGACCTGGTGGAGCGTCTCGCCCAACCCACGAGCCGGCGCTGGCTGAAGGCCACGGGCCGATTCCTCAGGGAATACCTGAGCCCGCTGTAGTGTCCGGAGCCGCCGGCTGCGCATCGAGTTCGCGCAGCGCGGGCAGGAACACCGCGAGCACCCCCAACCCGAGCATCGGCAGCGACAACGCCAGAAACGTCATGTGCAGCCCGGCCGAATCGGCCAGCGGTCCGGCCAGGATGAGCCCGAGCGGTCCGGCCGCGTAGGCCAGCGATCCCATCACGCCGACCACCCGCCCCCGCAGATGCGCAGGCGCGCGGGTCTGCATGACGTAGTTGTAGATCGGCGCGATCGGGCCGTAGACGAAGCCCACCAGGGCGCACAGCACCAGGATGACCGGCAGCGGCGGCAGGAACGCGATGACGGTCATCGCCGCACCGAGGGTCAGCACCGCGATCAGCATCACGGTGCGCCGCTTCATGAAACGGGAGATCACCGCGTATCCCAGCGCGCCGAGCATTCCGCCGATGCTGAGCGCCATCAGCACCCAGCCCAACTGGGCCGGCTCGTCGCGATCGGTGAAGTATTTGGGGAACAAGACGGATTCCATCGGCATGTACAGCCCGGTGGCCACCAGGTCGACGAACGCCAGCGTGCGCAGCACCTTGTTGTGCCACACGAAGCGCAGGCCCTCGACAATGCCCGCCCACACATTGCCGGTCAGCACGGAACGATCCGGGATACCGGCGCCCTCCAGGCGCAGCACCGAGATCGCCAGAATCGAGGCGACGAACGTCGCGGCGGTCACCCACATCGTGTTGATGCCGCCCAGGGTGGCGATCAGCAGCCCGCCGATGCCCGGACCCACGATGTAGGCCAGGTTGAACACCGCCTCGAAGTAGCTGTTGGCGTGGTCCAGGGACCAGCCGGCGCGGGCGGCGGCCTCGGGCAGCATGGTTTCGCGGGCGGTCATCCCCGCCGGATCGAACAACGCCCCCAGCGCGGCCAGCGCGGCCAGCGTCGCGACGTTCACGGCGTCGGCGCCGAACACCAGCGCGAGCACGGGCACCGTGGCCACCGACAGCGCCGAGAGCGCATCGGAGATCATCGACACCCGGCGGCGGCCCAGGTAGTCCACCGCCGCACCGGCGATCAGGGTCGCCGCCAGCAGTGGCAGGGTGCCGGCCATCGCCACGATCGAGGCGTCGAGCGCGGAGCCGGTGCGCTGCAGGACCAGCCACGGGAACACCACGATGGAGATGCCGTTGCCGGTGCCCGCCGACAGGGCGGCGAACAGGATCAGCAGGAGCGGGCCGCGCCTGCTCAGCCGCGCGCGGGGTGACTTCAACGGGGGCGTCATGGGATATCGCGGGGAATCTAGCAGCGCACGGGCCTTTTCGGCCACGGATTTTCTTCCCCGCCGGGCGGGCCGGTGATGGGGTCCTGACGCGGCTACCAGGCCTGCGCGACGTTGTCGGCGATCTGCTCGGCGAGCCGCAGCGCGGAGTCGCCGGGGGCGGCGCTGCAGGTGTTGACATCGACGATGACGTTGTTCTGGTGCACCAGTGCGCGCCCGCACCCCCAGCCGGGGGCGGCGGCGTCCTGCTGGACAGCCGTCGCGGTCAGGGTGTTCTCAGTGGTGGTGAGCTCGGTGACCGACCATTGCGTTCCGCTCTGGGTGTGGGTGTAGTCGTGGCACGCCGGCCACTGTTGAACCGACGCGTCGAAGAACTCCCCGGCTCTCTCCAGGTACGGGAACAGCACCACCGCCTGCTTGGCGTAGTGGGTGAAATCGTTTCCGTCGTTGAGGCTCTGATCCCGGGCCGCCCGGAAATCGGTTCCGGCATAGACCTGTAGCTCGGCCGCGCCGTCGATCGCCAGGCATTCCGGCGGCGCCATGATGGCGCTGTGGTCCGACATCGACGTCTGGGTCTCGGTGACGGCCATCGCGGGAGAGCCCATCACCGCGGCGACCTCGTCGGGCTCCAACAGCAGCCCGGTGAGCTCGCGTTCGACGAGCGGGCGCGGTATCAGCGTGCGGGTCGGTGTCGCGGATTCGGCATTGCTGATCGTGCTGCCACATCCGGTGGCGAGCAGGCAGATGCCGGCGAGCACGGCAGTCGACAGTCGCATGTGAGTTCCCCAATCAGCCGGCCGATCCCGTCACGCACGGGAACGAAAAGCCTGGAGCCCCATGGTGCGGCACCGCGGCCGGCGGCTGGTCGAGGGAAACGGTGTTTCGTGATAACGATGAACGGTGCTTCTTGGTAACAAATGATGGATCGTCTGCCACATCCACGCACCGGTGAGCTGTTCGGGTCGCCGGTGCCGGCCGGCTCGGGTTGGCCCGGAGACCCCGCCAGCAGGAGGACCACCGTCGCGGTCGGGTCGGCCGACGTGACCACTGCGGCGGCGCGCACCAGGACCGTCGCCCAGCTCGACGCCAGGGTGTCGGTGTGCCGCGCGTGCCCGCGGCTGGTGGACTGGCGCGAAGAGGTCGCCGTCACCAAACGCAAGGCGTATGCCGACCAGCCCTACTGGGGTCGCCCGGCGCCCGGGTTCGGTTCGGCTCGTCCGGCGATGTGGGTGCTCGGCCTGGCCCCGGCCGCGCACGGTGCCAACCGAACCGGGCGGGTGTTCACCGGCGACCGGTCCGGGGACTTCCTGTTCGGGTCGTTGCACCGCAGCGGCCTGGCTAATCAGCCGGTGTGCACCGACGCCGCTGATGGTCTGGTGCTCAACGGGGTTCGGGTGGTGGCCGCGGTGCGGTGCGCGCCGCCGGGCAACGCACCCGAACCCGCGGAGCGGGAGACCTGCGCTCCGTGGCTGGCCGCGGAATGGCGGCTGACCGGCGCCTCGGTGCGGGTGATCGTCGCGCTCGGCGGGTTCGCCTGGCAGTCGGCGCTGGGGTTGATCCGCACCCTCGGAGGGACGGTGCCCATGCCGGCGCCGCGCTTCGGGCACGGCGCGGCGGCCGCGCTGACGGTGTCGGGGCGGACGGTGACGCTGCTGGGCTGCTTCCACCCCAGCCAGCAGAACACCTTCACCGGGCGGCTCACCCCAGCGATGATGGACGACGTCTTCGCCACCGCCCGGGCGATTTCGGCGTGATCGTCGTCGCTCAGCGCAGACGAGCACGCCGAAATCACGGGAACAGGGGCGGGTCGGGGAAGCGTTGACCTGTTGATGCGCCTTTCCGTCCTCGACCTCGTCCCCGTCCGCAGCGACCAGAGCACCTCAGCTGCCCTGGCCGCGACGACCCAGCTCGCGCAGACCGCCGACCGGCTCGGCTACACGCGGTACTGGCTCGCCGAGCACCACAACATGCCCGCGGTCGCGGCGACCAGTCCACCGGTGCTGATCGCGCACCTGGCCGCGCACACCTCGGCGCTGCGGCTGGGCTCCGGCGGGGTGATGCTGCCCAACCACGCTCCGCTGGCCGTCGCCGAGCAGTTCGCGCTGCTGGAGGCCGCCCATCCGGGCCGCATCGATCTCGGCATCGGCCGCGCGCCGGGCTCGGATCCGGTGACCTCGATGGCCCTGCGCGGTGCCGCCGGGCGCGACGACCGCGACATCGAGGCGTTTCCGTCCTACCTCGACGACGTGGTGGCGCTGATGAGCAGCAGCGGGGTGCGGGTTCCGCTGCCCCGCGATCTGATGCGGGACAACTACATTCTCAAGGCCACCCCGGCCGCGGTGACCGAACCGAAGCTGTGGCTGCTGGGTTCGTCGATGTATTCGGCGCACCTGGCTGCGGCCAAGGGGCTGCCCTACGTCTTCGCCCACCATTTCTCCGGTCAGGGCACCGAGGAGGCGTTGCAGACCTACCGCGCCGAGTTCCGGCCCAGTGCGCTGACCCAGGAGCCGCTGACATTCCTGACGGTCAACACGGTGGTCGCCGAGACCCGCGACGAGGCCGAGCGCCTGGCGCTGCCGAACCTGCAGATGATGGCCCGGCTGCGCACCGGCCAGCCGCTGGGGCCGCAGGAGCTGGTCGAGGACGCCGAGAGTAACCAGCTGAGCCCGCGCGAACTGGCGGTCGTGGAGGCGGGCCGGCGTCAGGCCGTGGTGGGCTCACCGGCCGAGGCGGCCGACCAGCTGCTGGCGCTGGCCGAGAAGTTTCAGGTGGACGAGGTGATGGTGCACCCGGTGGCCTCGGCGCACCGCGGCACCGCCCCGGACACCGCGCCGGCACGTGTGTTGACGCTGGAGCTGCTGGCCAAGGAGCTTTTCTAGGGTTTCGGCGTCAGCCGCACCACCGGGATCGGGCGCGACGTGCGCTTCTGGTAGCTGTTGTAGCGGTCGCCGTTCTGCTCGTTGACCTTGGTCCACATTCGCGCATAGTCCGGGTCGTCGGGCAGCACCGGGGTCGCGGTCGCGGCCATTCTCCTGGTGCCGATGTTGATCTCGACGTCGGGGTTGGCCTTGAGGTTGTGGTACCAGCCCGGGGCTTTGGGGTCGCCGCCCTTGGATGCCACCACCAGGTAGTCGCCCTGGTCCGGGAAGTACGACAGCGTGTTGGTGCGCTGCTTGCCGGTCTTCGCCCCGACGGTGTGCAACAGCAGGAACGGCGCCACCCCGGGCAGCGGAACCCGGTGGCCGATCCGGCCCTCCGTGCGCTTGTAGATGCTGTCGTGCACCATCAGCAGCCGGACACCGATGTTCTGTTCGAGCCAAAGTCCAATGTCCATGGGTCAATCCTGCTCGGCGGCGTCGATGCGCGCCAGTGCCTCCCGGAGCAGCCGTCCACTTTCCTCACGGTCCGGATCGCGGCGCAGCAGCATGCCCTTGGCGAAGGACAGCTTGTCCCCGGCGCGTCGCGGAATCACGTGCAGGTGAATGTGGAACACGCTCTGAAAGGCGGCCTTGCCGTCGTTGATGGCGATGTTGTTGCCGTCGGCGTGCAGGCCGGAGGTCCGGGCGGCCCTGGCGATGCGCTGCCCGATCGCGCTCATCCGCGCCACGGTCTGTGGCGGGGTGTCGGTCAGGTCGACGGTGTGTTGCTTCGGGATCACCAGCGTGTGCCCCCGGGCGAACGGCCGGATGTCGAGGATGGCGAGTTCGTCGTCGTCCTCGTAGATCCGGATGGCGGGCGCGTCGCCGGCGACGATGGAGCAGAACACGCAGGACATCCCGTCACGTTAGCGGTTCACCCCGGCTGGCCGACGTTGTCCTCGGCCCACTCGGCCATCCGGCGCTCGCGTTCGGCCGCGGTGAGGTCCTCGACGCGGGTCATGACCGTCCAGCGGATGCCGAACGGGTCGAGGATCGAGGCGAACCGGTCGCCGGTGGCGAAGTCCTGCGGGGTGGCCCGGATGGTCGCGCCCCGGGATTCCGCGCGGGCCACCACGTCGTCGACGGCGGTGCAGTAGAGCACGACCGAGTGGGTCACGGTGTCGGCTCCCGACGGGTTCGCGGGTCCGTCCATCTTGTCGACCAGGGCCGCGCCGAACACGTCGGTGTAGAACGCGATCGCCTTCGCGGCGTCCCGGACGCAGAGGTACGGGGTGAGGCTGGTGTATCCGGGGGGAATCGGGAAACGTGTTCCGGACCACGATCAGCCAGCGCGGGACCGTCGTCGGGGCGCGGTTCCGTCCGGGTGGTTTCGTCGCCCGGTTCGGCGGTGACGCCGCGGTGCTGACGGGACGGGTGCTGCCGGTCCCAGCCGAGGTGTTCGGTGGGCCGGTCGAGTTGGCCGACGGCGTGACCGAGGCGTCCGGGCAGCTGGGCCGGCTGATCGGGCAGGCGGGCGAACCGGATCCGACGTTCCCGGCGTTGTGCGCACTGGTGGACCGGATCCGCGACGACACCGGGCTGCACCGGGTGGAACAGGTCATGGCTCATTCGCCGTGGAGTGTGCGAACCACCCAGCGGATCGTGCGGCGCTATGTCGGGGTTCCGGTCAAGTGGGTGCTGTGCCGGTATCGACTCCAGAATGCTGCGCTCGCGATCGAGTCGGATCCGGACTACGACTTCGCCGATCTCGCCGTCCGGCTCGGCTGGTATGACCAGGCCCATTTCATCAACGATTTCCGCGCCATGCTCGGCACCACCCCCGGCGAGTATGCGAAGGCCTACGGCGCCGGCCGGTGAACCGCGTGGATGGCCCGCCAGGCGGCCAGCTTGTCCTCGAAGCGCATGGTGTGCGCAGGGCTGGTCGACGGCAGCCGCGCCAAGTTCGGGGTGTGCCCGACGCTGACCAGCCGGTGATAGTTCTTCTCGGCGGCCGCACCGTTGAAGAAGACGTGGCCGATGGTCGGATGGGCGGCATACAGTGCGGCGAAATCATTGGCCACCATGCTGTCCGGTTCGACGGCGGAGTCCAGGCTGCCGGTTCGGCGGCACGACCGCAGGACGTCCCAGACGGCCACACCGGCGCCGGTCAGTGCCGCCACCCGCTCGTCGTAGGGCGCGAGCGGGTCGAAGCCGAACAGTTCGGCGGTGATCGGCCAGAATGCGTTGCGCGGGTAGGCGTAGTAGCGCTGTGCGGCCAGCGACGCGGCGCCGGGCATGTTGCCCAGGATCAGGATCCGCGCTCCGGGCGCGGCCAGTGGCGCGAAGCTCTGCAGGATGGGCGCGGGCACACTCCGACTATCGCATCGGCGTGATGCGTATACGTTGGGTTGGTGGGCGAGGACTCCGATCTCGAGGATCTCGAGCAATCCGGACTGCTGGGCGGGTTGGATGGTCGGGCACGCGCCGAGCGCGCCGAACTGATCGCCTGGCTGATAGATCAGGGCATCAGCGTCGAGCAGATCCGGGCCAGTACGGCGCCGATGCTGCTGGTGGCGCGGCGGCTGCTCGGCGACGACGGCGAATACGTCACCGCGCGTGAGGCTGCCGACAGGGCCGGGGTGGATCTCGAACTCTTCGAGCGGGTTCAGCGTGCCAAGGGCCTGCCCCGGGTCGACGACCCCGACGCCGCAGTGTTCCTGCGTGCCGACGCCGACGGGGCCACGTTCACCCGCGACTTCCTCGACGCCGGTATCGACCCCGACGAGCTGGTCCGGATCACCCGATTGCTCAGCGACGGTCTTGCTCGTGTTGCCGAGGCCATGCGGTTCGCCGCGCTCGGCTCGCTGGTGCGCCCGGGCGTGACCGAGCTGGAGCTCGCCCAGGCCTCCGCGGCGCTCGCGTCGAACCTCGCTCCGCTGCTCGGGCCGATGGTCAAGGAGTTGCTCCTGCTGCAGCTGCGCCACTCCATCGAGACAGAGGTCGTCAACGCCAGGGAGCGGGCCGAAGGGCAGCACCTGCCAGGGGCCCGTCTGGTGACGATCGGGTTCGCCGATCTGGTCGGATTCACCCGACTCGGGGAGAAGGTTGCTCCCGAGGCCCTCGAGGCGCTGTCGCAGCGGCTGGCCGATCTGACCCGCGAGGTCGCTGTCGCGCCGGTTCGGTTCATCAAGACCATCGGGGATGCGGTGATGATCGTCAGTCCCAAGCCGGCGCCGCTGCTCGATGCAGTGCTGCATTTGGTGGACGCCACCGACGACGATGACGATTTCCCCAGCCTGCGCGCCGGCGTCGCCACCGGAATGGCGGTCAGCCGGGAAGGGGACTGGTTCGGCGGTTCGGTGAACTTCGCTTCACGGGTGACCGGCGCCGCGCGTCCCGGCTCGCTGCTGGTGGCGCAGTCGACCAGGGAGGCGATCGGGGAGGACGAGCGGTTCGTGTGGTCGTTCGCCGGTGCCCGGCGGCTCAAGGGAATCGACGGTGAGGTGAGGCTGTTCCGGGTGCGCAGAGCCGTCGACGGGCCGGGCTAGCGGCCGGCGCCGGAGCTCACCGCGACGGGGTGAAAGCACGCAGCCGCAGGCTGTTGCTGACCACGAACACCGAGCTGAATGCCATTGCCGCACCGGCGATCATCGGATTCAGCAGTCCCGCCGCGGCCAGCGGAAGGGCGGCGACGTTGTAGGCGAATGCCCAGAACAGGTTACCTTTGATGGTGCTCAATGTCTTGCGGGACAGCCGGATCGCGTCGGGTACTGCACGCAGGTCGTCGCGGACCAGGGTCAGATCGCTGGCCTCGATGGCGACGTCGGTGCCGCTGCCCATCGCCAGCCCGAGGTCGGCCTGCGCCAGCGCGGCGGCGTCGTTGACACCGTCGCCGACCATCGCGACCACCCGGCCTTCGGCCTGCAGCCGGGTGATGGTGTCGACCTTGTCCTGCGGCAGCACCCCGGCCACGATCTCGTCGATGCCGACCTGTCCGGCCACCGTCCGGGCGACCGCTTCGTTGTCCCCGGTCACCATGATCGGTGTCAGGCCGAGCTTCTTGAGCAGCGAAACAGCTTCGGCGGAAGTCGGTTTGACCGCGTCGGCGACCATCAGCAACCCGCGGGCGTGGCCGTCCCAGCCGACCGCGACGACGGTCTTGCCGTCGAGCTCGGCCCGCCGCGCCGCGTCGGTCAGGTCGGCGGGAATGTCGTAGGCGCGTTCGGCCAGCAGTCGGAGCCGGCCGACCAGCACGGCACGGCCGTCGATGGCGCCCTCGACACCCATGCCCCTCAGGTTCGCGAACGACTGCGTCGCGGGCAGTTCGGCGAGCGCGTCGCGGGCGCCGGCGGTGATCGCGCGGGCGATCGGATGTTCCGACGAGCTCTCCAGCGCACCGCCGACGCCGAGCACCTCGTCGGCCTGTTCGCCTTCGCCGGCAACCACGTCGACCAGCGTCATGGTGCCGGTCGTCACCGTCCCGGTCTTGTCGACGACCACGGTGTCGACCCGGCGGGTCGATTCCAGCACCTCGGGTCCCTTGATGACGATGCCCAGCTGCGCGCCGCGGCCGGTCCCCACCATCAGCGCGGTCGGGGTGGCCAGCCCCAGCGCGCACGGGCACGCGATGATCAGCACCGCCACCGCTGCGGTGAACGCTGTCGCGACGGCGGCGCCCGACGCGATCCAGAATCCCAGCGTGGCGATCGCCAGCACGATCACCACCGGGACGAAGACACTCGAAATGCGGTCGGCGAGCCGCTGAGCGGGCGCTTTGCCGTTCTGCGCCTGCTCCACCAGCCGGGCCATCTGTGCCAGCTGGGTATCCGGACCGACTCGTTCGGCGCGCACCACCAGCATGCCGTCGACGTTGACGGTCGCACCCACCACCGGATCGCCGGCAGCGATCTCCACCGGAACCGACTCGCCGGTGAGCATGGAGGTGTCCACTGTGGAGCTGCCTTCGACGACCACGCCGTCGGCGGCCACCTTCTCGCCGGGGCGCACCACGAATTCGTCGCCGGCGTTGAGCAGTTCGATCGCAATGCGTTGTTCGCCGTCGGGCCGGCGTACCGACACGGTCTTGGCGCCCATCTCCAGCAGGGCACGCAGGGCGTCGCCGGCGCGGCGCTTGGCGCGGGCCTCGAAGTAGCGGCCCGCCAGGATGAACGTCGTCACCCCTGCGGCCACTTCGAGATAGATGTTGCCGGCGCCGTCGGCGGTGCGGGCGATGGTCAGTTCGAACGGGTGGGTCATGCCGGGCATGCCGGCGGTGCCCCAGAACAGCGCATAGATCGACCAGCTGAACGCGGCCAGGGTGCCGATGGAGATCAGCGTGTCCATGGTGACGGCCCGGTGTCGCAGGTTGGTCCAGGTGGCCGCGTGGAACGGCCACGCTCCCCAGACGACCACCGGAGCGGCCAGGGTCAGCGACAACCACTGCCAGTTGGTGAACTGCAGCGCGGGGATCATCGCCATGGCGATGACCGGGACCGACAGCGCGATGCAGATCAGCAGCCGCCGGCGCAGCGCGTCGGTCGCGTCGTCGGAGGCGGTGTCGGCCTCAGTCTTATCGCGGGCGGGTTCCGGCAGCGCGGCCCGGTAGCCGGCGGCCGCCACGGTGGCGACCAGCTCACCCGGGCTGACGTCTCCGTCGTACTCGACATGGGCCTTTTCGGTCGCGAAGTTGACCGTGGCGTGCACACCGTCGAGCTTGTTCAGCTTCTTCTCGATGCGCGACGCACACGATGCGCACGTCATCCCGTCGATGGCCAGTTCAACGGTGGTCATGGCGGGATCAGTTCGCCAGCTCGTAGCCGGCCTCTTCGACCGCGGCGCGGATAGCGGCGTCGTCGACGGGTTCGTCGCTGCCGATCGTGACCGTACCGTCGGACAGATCGACGTCGACGTCGACGACACCGGGAATGCCGGTGAGCTCGGCGCGTACGGCCGACGCGCAGCCATCGCAGCTCATTCCGGCGACGGTGACGGTGGTTGTGCTCATGTGGGTCCTTCCGGTGCTCGTTGGCTCGGCACTAGTTACCATACCCCCCTAGGGTACTGAGCGAAACATCCGATTTCGTCCGGGCGCCGGTGCCCGGCGGCCGGCATGGCAGCATCGCGGCATGCGAATCCTCGTGCAGCGGGTCAGCTCGGCCCGGGTGACGGTCTCCGGTGAGGTGGTCGGTGAGATCAGCCCCGCCGGTCAGGGGTTGCTCGCGCTCGTCGGCGTGACCCACACCGACGATGCCGGGAAAGCTCAACGGCTGGCTGAAAAGCTCTGGCAGTTGAGGATTCTCGACGACGAGAAGTCCGCCGGCGATGTCGGTGCCCCCATTCTGGTGGTCAGTCAGTTCACGCTGTACGCCAACACCGCCAAGGGGCGGCGGCCGACCTGGAACGCCGCGGCGCCCGGCGCGGTCGCCGAACCGCTGGTCGAAGCGTTCGCCGCGGCGCTGGGAGCGCTGGGTGCCGACGTCGCGACCGGTGTCTTCGGCGCGAACATGCAGGTCGAGCTCGTCAACGACGGTCCGGTGACAGTCCTTTTGGAGTTGTGACTACGCGGTGGCGACGGGGAAGCCCTCCGAGGGTTGAACGATCACGAAGCCGTTGCCGTGGAACGCGACCTGCAGGGCCTCTCCCGATCCGCGGCCGATCATCGCGCCGGCCTTGAAGCTGGATTTCAGCTGCGTCTGCAGGTTCGCCGACCAGGCCACCACCGCGTCGGTGTCGGCGTAGGTCGGCGCCTCGGCGGTGCTCAGCACCACCGGCGGGCCGTCGGTGGTGATGGCCACCCACCCGGTGCCGCGCAGCGTGGTGTTGAACAGGCCGCCGGTCGCGATGCTGCCGCCCTTCACGCGTTCGATGTTCCAGTCCAGGCTCGTCGAGAACGCCAGCACGTTCTTCCCGCTGATCGACAATCCCGAGTTGCTCAGGTTGAGCATGTGGACGTCGTAACCGAACTCGGCCAGGAACACGTCCCCCTGGCCCGAGCAGCGCATCAGCGGCAGTCCCTCCCCGGTGAGCGCCTTCTTGATGAACTTCGAGGCGCCGCCGCTCTCGAAGGCGAAGTCGACATTGCCCTGGTAGGCGACCATCGACCCCTGCCGGGCCATGAAAGGTTCGCCGAGGCGGACCCGCAGGAGCTTGGCGTTCTGGTTGGCAACCGCCTTGGCCTCCTTCTCGCTGAAACGCCCGTCGACCAGGTCTCCGGTGATGCCGGCGAACCCGTCGACCCCGCCGGGCACGGCCTGTGCCTGCGCCGGCGGCTGCTGGAAGTGTTCGGGCTGCCGGGGCTGCTCCGGCTGCGCGTGCCGCGACGGTCCCTGCTGCTGGGCCGGCGGAGCGCCGAGCGGCGCCTGATGCAGCTGGCCCTGGTGGGACACCTGATCGGTCCACCGCTGACCGTCGAACCACCGATAGTCGAATCGCCCCTCCGGGTCGGGTTGCCAACTGCCTTGTCCGGGACCTGTCACCGCCGCCTCCTCAAAAGTCTGGTCGCGATTCACCCTATGCCGGACCGGGCGGGCGAAGGCATCCTTGAGCCATGGCAAGAGAAATCGACCGTCAGCGTGCCCAGGGCGCCCTCGCGGTCATCAAACAGCATCCGGGCATGGTGCTCTTCGCGCTCTCGCCGGTACTGATCGCGCTGGGGCTGGTGTGGTGGTTGCTCGGTGCGGGGTGGGCGCTGCTGCTGGGCATCGTCGCGGTCGTCGGTGGCGGTGCCGCGGTGGTTCTGAAGCGCCGCTGAGCACGGTGGCACGTCCGGTTTCGCCCTCGGCGAATCCCGGTTCAGCTGCGATGCAACGGTGTAATGATGTAATCATGAGACACCATTCCCACCGCGGGTCGGGCCGCTCCGGCGGCCGGCAGCAGGCCGACCAGCCCGATGCGACCGATGCGCCCGACTGGTTCGCCGGCCGGCTGCCCGAGCACTGGTTCGCCGGTGACCCGCAGGTCGCCGTCGACCGCGAAGAGATCACCGTCGTCGGTCGCCTCCCCGAGGCCGCCGACGCCCCGGAGAGTGACGCGCACGCATCCGGGCGGGCCGCCCGGTTCCGGGAACAGACCCGTACCGAGCGGATGCAGATCGCCGACGAGGCCGAAGCGCGCTACCGGCGCAAGGTCTCCTGGGGCGTCGAGGTGGGCGGCTCCGACAGTGGTGTGGAACCCGAGCGGATCCTGTTCACCCACATGGCGGTACCGGTGATGACGCGGCTGCGTCAGCCCGAACGGCAGGTGCTCGACACACTCGTCGACGCCGGCGTCGCGCGATCCCGCTCCGACGCGCTGGCCTGGTCGGTCCGACTGGTCGGTGAGCACGCCGACGAGTGGCTGGGAAAACTGCGCGACGCCATGCGTGAGGTCGACAATCTGCGTGCACAGGGCCCTTCGGTCTAGCCGAGCCTGCCGAACGCTTAGGTGGCGGAGCTTGAACATCGAACAGCTGTCGGGCCGGGCGCCGCAGTCGCCCTCATCACCGGTCGTCGGACCTGCTGTTTGATAAGCTGTGGTGACCAGGGTCCGAGCAAGCAGATCCCGGACCGTGTGCTTCTCTTGAGTTTCCACCCGGTGGGAGCTTTCCTTCGTTCCCGACCCGCAGTGTTCTCTGAGCTGACGTTCGGACACAGCGCTACCTACCGTCGGCGCTGAGGCTTGCTCGCCTGCGTAGGCTTCCAACCTGAACGGATCATCCGCATGCGCGACTTCACCTGCCCGAGATGTGGGCAGCACCTGACCTTCGAGAACACACTGTGCCTGTCTTGCGGAAGCAAGCTCGGATACTCCAGCGAGCAGGCGACGATGGTGCTCGTCGATGCCCAAGAACAACCGCTGTGCGCGAATTCGGTTATTGCGCAGTGCAACTGGCTGATCGATTCGACGTCGGCCGCAGCGGGGGGCGAGCTCTGCGCATCCTGCCGACTGACACGAACCCGTCCGCACGACTCTGACCTCGACGGGATGGCCAGTTTCGCCTTGGCTGAGAACGCCAAACGCCGCCTGATCGCCGAGCTGATCGAACTGCGACTGCCCATCGTGGATCGCACGCAGGACCCAGAGTTCGGGCTGGCGTTCGACCTGCTGTCGAGCGCCGACGAGAGGGTCGTCACCGGACACGAGGACGGCGTGATCACGCTGGACCTCGCAGAGGGCGACGACGTGCGCCGCGAGGAATTGCGCGTCGCCCTGGACGAGCCGTATCGCACATTGCTGGGCCACTTTCGTCATGAAACCGGACACGCGTATTTTCATCATCTGGTCGGCGGCTGGGTCGCGCGCAGTTCGCAATTCGCCGATCTCTTCGGAGACCCCGGCGTCGACTATCAGGCATCGCTCGACCGCCACTATCAGATCGGACCCCCGGCAGACTGGTCGACGCGGTACGTGTCCACCTACGCTTCGATGCACCCGGCCGAGGACTGGGCCGAGACGTTTGCCCACTACCTGCACATCCGTGACACGCTGGATACCGCAGCGTCCTTCGGCCTTGCCCCGGCCGCTGCAGCCTTCGATCTGTTACATCTGGGACCCAACCGATTCGACACGCTCATCGGCATGTGGCTGCCCCTGGCGTGGTCGCTGAATATGATCAACCGCTCGATGGGCCGTGCGGACCTCTACCCCTTCGTCCTGCCCCACCCGGTGCTGGAGAAGATGCGCTTCGTCCACACCGTCATCGACGATGCAGCCCTGTTAGCCGGACCGCGGTGAGCGGTTCGACGCCATGCCAACCACCCGCCTTCCGCGGCCCCGGTGACCGAGCCGCCCGCAGCCCCGACGCCGTGTTCCCGGCTCCCGGAAACGTGTTCCGGTCGGGTGCACGCCGCGCCGCCAGGCGCCGCGGTGACATCGAGGATCACGACCGTGGCACAGTCGTCCGGCTGCTGTCGGGGATCGGGCTTTCGGGATCTGTCGCCGAGGCCACCGGCTCGACGCAGACGTACGACGAATTGAGCGCCGCGGTCTGCGACAACGGATCCACCGGCCCGCCGTCGACGAGCAGGTTGCGGTTCACGCCGTGCGACACCGGACCGGCGCTCCCGTTCGGATCGAAAACCCTTGACCCCCAGCCATGGTCGATGATCACCACACCGGGACGTGGACGCGGGTCCACCGTCGCGGTCAACTCGACCCGGCCGACCGGCGAGGCCACCGCGACCAGGTCGCCGTCGCCGATACCCAGGTGTCTCGCGTCGTCGGGGTGGATGACCACGTCGCTGCCCTTGCCGCCGGGGTGCAGCCCCGGCAGCTCGTTGAGCCACGAATTCATCGAATGCCGCTGGCGGCGGTTGGCCAGCTGGAACGGGTAGCCCGGCGGCGGTGACGGCGCCGCCTCGGCCAGCAGTTCGCGTGCCCGCGTAACGAATTCCGGCGGCGCCACGTGAACTTTCTTGTCCGCGGTGCGCAGCGCGCCGCGGAAATGGCCGAACTCCCGAGGTCCCAGCACCCAGCCGTGCGGATGGGCCAGCACGTCACGCCACCTGATCCTGCGGCCCTCGATCTTTCTGCCGGTGGCCACCAGCAGCCGGTGAATCCAGTACGGCCCGAACTCGAGCCCGGGCCGGCGGGTCAGACGCGCCAGCCGCCGGGTCGCGGTGACGAAGCCGTTGACCCCGCGCGCCCCGAACAGCGGCCGCTTCATCGCCAGCGCCAGATCGGTGAAGATGCGCCACTCCTCGCGCGCCGACGGGGGCGGGTCCACAGCGCGCACCCCGTACTGCAGGTAGGGCTCGTCGTGCAGATTGCTGGTGAACGCCAGCAGGTCGTCACGCTCGAGCCAGTGCACCGCCGGCAGCAGCCAGTGGGCGTGCCGGTGGCTCTCCCGCTGCACGAAGTCGATGGCCACCAACAGATCGAGGCTCGCCAGTGCACGGTCGAGCTTGGCGCCGTCCGGACCGGAGATCACCGGGTTACCGCTGTTGATCACCATCGCCCGGATCTGGCCGTGCCCGGCGGTGGTGATCTCGTCGGGCAACTCGCTGAGCGCATGCGCCCCGGCGACCATGTCCCGGCCGCGCAGCCGGCTGCGGTGCGCAGACGTCGCGGCCAGGCCGGCCAGCCGCAGCGCGTCGACGTAGCCGGGTTCGAAGCGCCGCCCACCCGGGCGGTCCATCCGTCCGGTGATCACGTTGAGCACCTGGCCCAGCCACTCGGCCACGGTGCCGGCCAGATGCAACGACACCCCGGTGCGGGTCACAACCATCGCCCGCGGCGCCGCGGCAAAACCCCTTGCCACATCGGCGATCTGGTCCGCCGGAACGTCGCAGCGGCGGGCCAGGTCGGCGATATCGGCATCAGCCACCAGATCCCGCAACCGGTCCATGCCGACGGCCAGGTCGGCGCAGTCCCCACGATGCTGCAGGTCCTCGTCGAGGATGATCTTGACCATCGCCAGCAGCAGTGCCCAGTCCTGGCCCGGGCGCACCGCCAGATGCACGTCGGCGTGTTCGGCGGTCTCGGTACGCAACGGGTCGACGACCACGATCGTCGCGCCCAGCTCCCGGCGCGCCAGGGTCCGGCGCCACCCACCGGGCACCGACTCCAGCCAATTCCATGCGCTCACCGCCGGGTTGGCCCCCACGATCAGGAAGTAGTCGCAGTTGTCGACATCGGAGACCGGCACCATCAGTGACGAGCCGTACATCTTGTCGGCGACGACGTGCAGCGCGTTCTGGTCGACCGAGCCGACCGCGTAGCGGTTGTGGGTGCCGACCGCGTCCAGCCAGCCGTTCATGAACATCAGGTTCGACGACGAGTAGCCGGCCGGGTTGCCGTAGTAGGCGGCCACCGCGTCGGGCCCGCCGTGGTCGATGACGGTGTTGAGCCGGGCGGCGATGTCGGTGATGGCCTCGTCCCAGCTGGTCTCGACGTAGTGGTTGGGGCTCTCACCGACCCGCTTCATCGGAGCGGTGATGCGGCGGGGATGCTCGACCACCTGATTGGCGGTGCGGCCCTTGGCGCAGAAATCCCGCCAGCTGTGCGGATTCTGCTTGTCCGGCGAGATCTTGACGACCCGGCCGTCGTCCACCGTCACGTCGACTCCGCACGACGCCAGGCAGTACCGGCAGAACGTGTGCACGGTGCGGGGCATGCCGCCATGGTGCCCGACCCCGGCAAGTGCGTCCGGCGAATGCCATTGAGCACACCGCTTGATTCAGCGGTTCAGCGCTGGACCATCGTCCAGTACTCACCCCGCCGCGCCAGCAGTTCGGCGTGACTGCCGCGCTCCACGATCCGGCCCGCCTCCATCACGAGGATGACATCGGCATCGCGGATGGTCGACAGCCGGTGGGCGATGATGAAACTGGTTCGGTCCCGGCGCAGCTGGGCCATCGCGTGCTGGATCAGCACCTCGGTGCGGGTGTCCACCGAACTGGTGGCCTCATCGAGGATCAGCAGCTGCGGCTGGGCCAGCACCGCCCGGGCGATGGTGATCAGCTGGCGCTCCCCGGCGCTGATGTTCGCTCCGCCGTCGCTGATGCGGGTGTCATAGCCGTCGGGAAGGGTGTGCACGAAGCGGTCCACATAGGCCGCCGCGGCTGCGTCGGTCACCTGTTCGGGGGTCGCATCCGGGCGGCCGTAGGCGATGTTGTCGTACACCGTGCCGGCGAACAGCCAGGTGTCCTGCAGCACCATGCCGATCTGAGAGCGCAGCGAGGCGCGGCTCACCGAGGTGATGTCGACATCGTCGACCAGGATCCGGCCCGAATCGACGTCGTAGAACCGCATCAACAGATTCACCAAGGTGGTCTTGCCCGCCCCGGTCGGGCCGACGATCGCAACGGTCGAACCCGGCTCGGCCACCAAGGACAGATTCTCGATCACCGGTGTGTCGGGCAGATAGCCGAACGAGACATGGTCGAACTCGACCCGTCCCCGCCGGGTGGCGCCGACCGCGGGCAGGGCAGCCGGCGGATCGCCCGGCTCCTCCTCGGCATCGAGCAGGTCGAAGACCCGCTCGGCGCTGGCCACTCCGGACTGCATCGTGTTGTACATGCCCGCGATCTGGGTCAGCGGCTGGTTGAACTGGCGGACGTACTGGATGAACGCCTGGATGCCGCCCAGTGTGATCTGGCCGGTGGCCACCTGCAGCCCACCGACGACGGCGACCGCCACATAACTCAGGTTGCCGATGAACACCGTCGCGGGGGACACCAGACCCGACAGGAACTGCGCCCCGAAGCTGGCGCGGTACACGTCGTCGTTGAGCTCGCCGAACGTCTCGATGGCGCCGGCCCGGTGCCCATAGGTCTTGACCACCGTGAATCCGCTGTAGGTCTCCTCGATGTGGGCGTTGAGCCGGCCGGTGTTGGTCCACTGGTCGACGAACAGCTTGCGTGACCGCCGCGCGATCGACCGCGTCACCCACAGCGACAACGGCACCGTCACCACGGTCAACAGGGTCAACAGCGGCGAGATGGTCAGCATCATCGCCAGCACCCCGAACACCGTGAGCACCGCGGTCAGCAGCTGGGTGATCGACATCGACAGCGACTGCTGCACGTTGTCGACGTCGTTGGTCACCCGGCTGAGCACCTCACCGCGATGACGGGAGTCGAAGTAGCGCAGCGGCAGCCGGTGCACCTTGTCCTCGACGTCGGCGCGCAGCTTGACCATCGTCTTCTGAACCACCACGTTCAACAGCCGGGCCTGCAGCCAGACCATCAGCGCGGCAACCAGGTACAGCGCCAGCGCCAGTGCCAGCGTGCGTGCCACGGCCGCGAAGTCGACGCCCTGTCCGGGAACCACGTCCATCCCGGAGAGCAGGTCGGCGAAGGTGTCGTCGCCGCGCTCCCGGGCCGCCTCGACGGCCTGGTCCTTGGTCAGCCCTGCCGGCAGCTGGCGACCGATCACCCCGTTGAAGAGCAGATCGGTGGCATGTCCGAGGATCCGCGGTCCGGCCACGCTGATCGCGATGCCGGCGATGCCCAGCAGCATCACCGTGATGGTCAGACCGCGCTGCGGGGTGAGCCGTTTGAGCAGCCGGACCGCCGAGCCGGTGAAGTCCCGGGACCGAACCTGCGGCGGTTCGTTGGTGCGCATCGGGCGCGCCATCGGGCCGGTCACGGTTCACCTGCCGGCACCGACTGCGAATCCGCCAGCTCCCGGTAGGCCGAACAGGTGCGCAGCAGCTGCTCGTGAGTTCCCGCTCCGACGACCGAGCCGTTGTCGACGACGACGATCTGGTCGGCCGTGGACACCGTCGAAATCCGTTGCGAAACCACGATGAACGTCGCGCCCCGGGACACCTCGGCCAGGGCCGCCCGCACTCGGGAGTCGGTGTGCACGTCGAGTGCGGAGAAGGCGTCGTCGAACAGGTAGACCGGGGGGCGGCGGATCACCGCGCGGGCAATGGCCAACCGTTGCCGCTGGCCGCCGGACAGACTCATCCCGCCCTGCGCGATGCGCATCCCCAGACCGTCCGGATGCGCGGCGACGAAGTCGTCGGCCGCGGCGACGCGCAGCGCCGCCCACATCTCGTCCTCGGTCGCCTCGGCCTTCCCGAAGCGCAGGTTGTCGGCCACGGTGCCGGCGAACAGGTAACCGCGCTGGGGGACCAGGCCGATGGCCGCCCACAGCTGTTCGGTGTCGATGTCGCGGACGTCCACGCCGTCGACGCGGACCGCTCCGCCGGTGACGTCGTAGAGCCGGCAGATCAGGGCGATCAGGGTGGACTTGCCCGACCCGGTGGACCCGACGACCGCGGTGGTGGTGCCCGGCCGCGCCGTCAACGAGACCCGCTGCAGCACCGGGCGGTCGGCCCCCTCGTAGCTGAATGTGGCGTCGTCGAAAACGATCTCGCCGCTGATCTGCGAGAGCGGTGCCGGCTCTGCCGGGTTGCCGATCGCCGGGCGGGTGTCGAGCACCTCGGTGATCCGTTCGGCACACACCGAGGCGCGCGGGATGATCACCAGGATGAACGTCGCCATCAGCACCGCCATCAGGATCTGCATGAAGTAGGCCAGGAACGCGATCAACGAGCCGACCTGCATTTCGCCGGCGTCGATGCGCAGCCCGCCGAACCAGATCAGTGCCACGCTGGACACGTTGATCACCAGGGTGGTCACGGGCAGCATCAACGCCTGCCAGCGCCCGGCGTCCAGCGCGGTGCCGGCCAGCGCCTGGTTGGCCTCGGCGAAGCGGCCACGCTCGAACGGTTCCCGGGCGAACGCCCGCACCACCCGCAACCCGGTGAGTTGTTCGCGCAGCACGCGGTTGATCCCGTCGATCTGGCCCTGCAGCCGCCGGAAGATCGGCAACAGGTGCGACACGATCCAGTAGTTGGTGACCGCCAGCACCGGCACGCTGACCACCAGCAACCAGGACAGCCCGGCATTCTGGTGCACGGCCATCGCGATTCCGCCCACCCCCATGATCGGGGCGGTGATGAGCATGGTGCAGGTCAGCTGGACCAGCAGCTGGATCTGTTGGACGTCGTTGGTGGTGCGGGTCAGCAGCGAGGGGGCGCCGAAACGTGCCGTCTCCTCGGCCGAGAAGCCGGTCACGTGGACGAAGACCGCCGCGCGCAGATCGCGCCCCACACCCATGGCCGCGCGCGAGCCGAAGTACACCGCTCCCACGGCGCACACCACCTGCAGCGCGGTCACCGCCAGCATCACCATCCCGAGCTCGACGATGCGGCGCAGGTCGCCCTGCGAGACCCCGTCGTCGATGATCGCGGCGTTGACGGTCGGCAGGTACAGAGTCGCCAGGGTGCTGATGACCTGGAAAGCGGCGACCGTCACGAGCAGTCCGCGATACGGCCGCACGTGCCGTCGCAGCAACGCCCAGAGCATCCCGTTACTGTCGCACACGCCCGGTGTGTCACCCGTGTTCGACGCCGGCCGCTGAGAATTGGATAAAGTGGCTGGTCAGTCGGCATGTCGGTGGTTGGGTCCGGGGGTGGCCGCTACAGTGCATGGCGTGACCCGCAGCTCCCACCGACATCGCCGCCCCGCGCAGCGACTAGCCGTCGTTGCTGCAGCCATCGTTTCGCTGCTGGCCGCGTGCTCGGATTCCGAATCGCCCGCACCCGAAGTCCCGGTCAGCCAGGCTCCGGAGCAGAACGTCTCGCACGGTCCGTTCTTCCCGGAGTGCGGCGGCATCAGCGACGCGGAGATGACAGAGCAGACGCAGGTCGTCGGCCTGGTCAACACCGCCAAGACCTCGGTGGGCTGTCAGTGGCTGGCCGGCGGCAGCATCCTCGGCCCGCACTTCTCCTTCACCTGGTTCCGCGGCAGCCCGATCGGCCGCGAACGCAAGACCATGGAGCTGTCCCGCACCAGCGTCGAGGACATCACCATCGAAGGCCATGAGGGCTTCATGGGGATCAACGAGGACCCGACCATGGGCGTCAACCTGTGTGAGATCGGTGTGCAGTTCGGCGACGACTTCATCGAATGGTCGATCAGCTACGCCCAGGAACCCTTCCCGGACGCCTGCGACGTGGCCACCGAACTGACCCGCCAGTCGATTGTGAACTCCAAATGAGCGCCCGCCACGCCCTCGCCGCTGCGGTTGCCGCGCTGGCCGGGCTGCTGCTGCTGACCGGGTGCACCCAGACCGTCGAGGGCACCGCCGCCACGGCCGGCTCGGGCAGCGTGCCCCGCAACAACGACTCCGAGCGCCAGTACCCGAACCTGCTCAAGGAGTGCGACGTCCTCACCGAGGACATCCTGGCCGAGACGGTGGGCGCCGACCCGCTGGACATCCAGAGCACGTTCGTCGGCGCGGTGTGTCGCTGGCAGGCCGCCAACCCGGCCGGGCTGGTCGACATCACCCGCTTCTGGTTCGAGCTGGGCAGCCTGGACCATGAGCGCCAGGTCGCCCAGGAGCTCAACTACGACACCGAGAACCGGTCCATCGCCGGTATCCAGTCGATCGTGATGCGTCCCAACGACCCCAACGGCGCCTGCGGCGTGGCCAGCGACGCGGCCGGGGTGGTGGGCTGGTGGGTCAACCCGCAGACGCCCGGGATCGACGCCTGCGGGATGGCGATCAAGCTGATGGAACTGACGCTGGCCACCCGCGCGTAGCCCCGGTTGGATTGCGCGCTCAGCGCGCCCCGGTTGGATTGCGCGCTCAGCGCGCGATGTGAAAGTCCACCAGTTCCGCGCCGCCCCGCTCCAGTTCGGCCCACGGGCGGGCCGTCCGCAGCACCGCCACCGCCGACGTCGGGAACTTCTCCAGGATCGCCTCCGCGGTGGCGCCCCGGCTGGTCTGCTCGTCGGCGAGCGCCAGCGCCAGCGCCGACATCACCGGTTCGTGCCCGACCACCAGCAGAGTCGCCGGCTCCGCGGCGGGGCCGAACCGCGACACCACCCCATTGATCTCGTCGATCACGGTTCCCGGCGTGGACTCGTAGATGCGGTCGACGTACTGCACCGGCGCGCTGATCTTGGTGCGCTCCAGGGTCTGGCGGGTCCGTGTCGCGGTCGAACACAGCACCGCGTCGACCGGATCGACGTTCGCCCTGATCCAGTCGCCCATCAGCGCCGCTTCGCGAACGCCGCGATCGGCCAGCGGGCGGTCGTGGTCGGCCACCCCCGAGGGGTAGCCCGACTTGGCGTGTCGAAGCAGCAGCAGGGTGCGCGATCCGGCGGTCATCCGAACAACGGTAGGGCATGCCGGTCGGCATCCCGGGAGTTGTCAGAGCGCGGCCATAGACTCGCGGTGCCCGGATCGACCGGCCGGCCTCCAAACCGGGAAGGACAGCCTGACATGCGCTTTCTGCACACTGCCGACTGGCAGCTCGGGATGACCCGGCATTTCCTGAGCCCCGACGCCCAGCCCCGCTACTCGGCTGCCCGTCGCGCGGCGGTCGCCGGTCTGGGCCCGCTGGCCGCCGAGACGGGAGCCGAGTTCGTGGTGGTCGCCGGCGACGTGTTCGAACACAATCAGCTCGCCCCGGACGAGGTCGGAAAATCGCTGGAGGCGATGCGCGGGATCGGGGTGCCGGTGTATCTGCTGCCCGGCAACCACGACCCGCTGGACGCCTCATCGGTGTACACCAGTGCGTTGTTCACCGCCGAGCGGCCCGACAACGTGATCGTGCTGGACCGGCCCGGCGTGCACGAGGTGCGGCCCGGGCTGCAACTCGTCGCGGCGCCCTGGTACTCCAAGGCGCCGACCGCTGACCTGGTCGGCGAGGTCGTCGACGATCTGCCCGCCGACGGCGTGACCCGCATCCTCGTGGGTCACGGTGCGGTGGACATCCTGGTCCCAGACAAGGACCGCGCGTCCCTCATCCGGCTCGGCGCGCTGGAGGCCGCCCTCGACCGAGGCGCTGTGCACTACGTCGCGTTGGGTGACAAGCACTCCCGGATGAGCGTCGGCGGCACCGGCCGGATCTGGTATTCGGGTTCACCGGAGGTGACCAACTACGACGACGTCGAGCCCGATCCCGGGCATGTGCTCGTCGTCGACATCGACGAGTCCGACGAGCGCCGCCCGGTGCACGTCGACTCCGCCCGCGTCGGACGGTGGCGCTTCATCTCGCTGCGCCGCTCGGTCGACGACGGCCGAGACGTCGCCGACCTCGACGTCAACCTGGACCTGATGCCCGACAAGGAGCGCACGGTGATCCGGCTGGGCCTGGTCGGATCGTTGACCGTCACCGACCGTGCCGCACTCGATGCCTGCCTGGACCGCTACGCGCGGCTGTTCGGCGCCCTGGTGCCGTGGGACCGGCAAACCGACCTCGCCGTGGTGCCCGCCGACGGCGAGTTCGACGATCTCGGCATCGGCGGGTTCGCCGCCGCCGCGGTCGACGAACTGGTCGCCACCGCACGCTCCGGCAGCACCGAGGCCGACGACGCGCGGGCGGCGCTGGCACTGCTGCTGCGGCTGGCCGACGGGAGCGCGGCATGAAGCTGCACCGGCTGACACTGACCAACTACCGGGGAGTCACCCACCGTGACATCGAGTTCCCCGACCACGGTGTGGTGGTGATCAGCGGCGCCAACGAGATCGGCAAGTCCTCGATGCTCGAGGCCCTCGACCTGCTGCTGGAGGCCAAGGACCGCTCGACCAAGAAAGAGGTCAAGCAGGTCAAGCCCACCCACGCCGATGTCGGCGCCGAGGTCACGGCCGAAATCACCACCGGCCCTTATCGCTTCGTTTACCGGAAGCGGTTCCACAAGCGGCCGGAGACGGAGCTGACGGTGCTGGCGCCCCGGCGCGAGCAGCTCACCGGCGACGAGGCGCATGAACGGGTACGGGCCATGCTCGCCGAGACCATGGACGTGCAACTGTGGCAGGCGCAGCGGGTGCTGCAGTCGGCGTCCACCTCCGCCGCGGACCTGTCCGGGTCCGATGCGCTGTCCCGCGCCCTCGACGTCGCCGCCGGCGAGGTCGATGAGGCGATCGCCGGTGGCGGCACCGTCGACTCGCTGTTGATCGACCGCATCGACGCCGAGTACCGCCGCTACTTCACCACCACCGGACGTCCGACCGGGGAGTGGGCGGCGGCCACGACGCGGCTGCGCAGCGCCGACGAGCAGGTGGCGCGGTGCGCGGCGGCGATCGCCGAGGTCGACGAAGCGGTCCGGCGGCACGCCGAGCTGACCGACGAGGCCGCCGCACTCCAGGGCCAGACTGGCTGCGCTGCAGAACAACTCACAGCTGCGCAGGAAGCTGCCGACGCCGTCGAATCGCTGCGCGCCGAGCTCGAGCGGGCACGCGCGGTGGCCGAGGCGGCGACCTTGAAGCACACCGCGTCGTTGGCCGCGCTCACCGAGCGGCGCCGCGCCCGCGCCGACATCGATGAGCGCACTGCGACGGTCGCCCGCCTGCTCGCCGAGTCCGATTCGGCGGCTGAGGAATTGGCGGCCGCAACCGAAGTGCAGGAGGAGGCCGAGGCGGGCGCCGCCGAAGCCCGCTCGGCGCTCGAGACGGTGCGCCACCGCGTCGAAACGGCACGCACCGCCGTGCAGCGGCTGGCCGACCGGGAGGAGGCCGATCGGCTCGCCGGCCGGCTCGCCAAGTTGGAGCGGCATCAACGCGAGCTCGACGAGGTGCAGCGTGAACTCGCCGCCATCGCGGTCAACCCCTCGCTGATGACGGCCATCGAAGAGGCCGGTGCAGTCGCCGATCGCGCCACCGCCGCCGCCGAACAGGCCTCCGCGCACGTCGAATTGGCGGCCGACACCGAACTCGAGGTTGCGATCGGCGATGAACGGGTGTCGCTGCGCGCCGGCGAGCGCTGGTCGGCGGGAATCACCGGGCCCGCCGGCGTCGTGGTGCCCGGAACGTTGTCGCTGCAGGTGGTGCCCGGCGCATCGGCTGCAGCCACGCAGGCCGGGCTGGAGCGCGCCGCGGCGACGCTGGCGCAGCTTCTCGAGCGGGCCGGGGCCGACGACATCGGAGCGGCCCGTGCGTTCGATCAGCGGCGCCGCGAGTTGGTCGCCTCGGCTGACCGGTTGCAGGGCATCGTCGACGTTCTCGCCGCCGACGACACCGTCGAAGCCTTGCAGTCCCGGATGTCGGTGTTGGAGGCCGGATTGCCCGCCGACGACGGGCTGTGGGACGGCGCGGCCGAGGGCCCGCAGGACCCCACGGCATTGCGCGCCGAACTCGACGCCGCCACAGCTGCCCATGAACGCTTGGTGCGCGACTGCGAGACCTACCGCAAGGTCGCCGAGCAAGCCGCCAAGAAGCTCGCCGAGTGTGGGCTGCGTGCGGCACGGGCCAAGGAGAAGCTCAACGCCGCGCAGACCGAGCTGGCCCTGGCCGGTCAGCGGTTGGCCGCGCAACGCGGTGAAACCGGTGACGAGGAACTCGCCGTCACGGCCGACGCCGACGCCGAGGCGGCCCGGGCCGCCGAGGTGACCGTGGCCGGGGTGCGCGACGAACTCGCCCGCCACGCACCCGAGGCCGTGATGGCCGCCCTCGCGGACGCGCGCCGGCAGCACGACCGGGTCCACGCCGACCACGAACGCGCCACCGAGGCGCTTCGCGAGGTCGCCACCCAACTCAAGGTGTACGGCACCGAGGGCCGCAAGGGCAGCTTCGACGAAGCCGAAACCGAGCGGGCCCACGCCGAAGCCGAATTCCAGCGGGTGCAGCGCCGGGCCAAGGCCGCCCAGCTGCTGCGCACAGTCATGGTCCGGCACCGCGACGCCACCCGGCTGCGCTACGTCGACCCCTACCGCAGCGAGGTGGAACGGCTGGGCCGCATGGTGTTCGGCGACAGCTTCGAAGTGGACGTCGACGCAGAGCTGCACATCGGTGGGCGAACGCTGTCGGGGCGCACCGTGCCCTACGAATCGCTGTCCGGTGGAGCCAAGGAGCAGCTGGGCATCGTCGCCAGGCTGGCCAGCGCCGCGCTGGTGGCCAAGGAAGACGGTGTCCCGGTGGTGATCGACGACGCGCTGGGCTTCACCGACGCCGACCGGCTGGCCAAGATGGCCGACGTGTTCGATGCGGTGGCAGGCGAGGGGCAGGTGATCATCCTGACCTGCAGTCCACAGCGCTACGACGGGGTGCGCAGCGCCAGTCGCATCGAGCTGACGGCATAGCCGGCCACGGCGGGCATCCATCGCCGAGGCCGCGAACCCGGCCGCCAGGCACAATGAACACGATGACGATGAACCCCCGCCGTCAGCGGGCGCACGACCGGCTCGCCGGGTTGGCCGGGGTGCGCGCGGTCCGCCGGCCGGTGCGTCCCGGTACCGGGGATTCCGGTGAGCACTTCGATGTCTACTACGTGCGGACGGGCCGCAAATCGGCGCATCCACTGGTGGTTGTCCCCGGCGGCCCGGGCGCGGCATCGGTGGCGCTGTACCGGACGTTTCGGCGGCACGCCGCGATCCAGGGTCTCGACGTGATCATGGTCGAACATCGCGGGGTCGGGTTGTCCCGGCACGACGACGCGGGAAACGACCTGCCGCCGGAGGCAATCGACCTCGACGCCGCCGTCGACGACATCGCCGCCGTCCTCGATGACGCCAAGGTCGACCAGGCCGACGTCTACGGCGCCTCCTACGGCAGCTACCTCGCCGCCGGCCTGGGGCTGCGGCATCCGGGGCGGGTGCACGCGATGGTGCTCGATTCGCCGCTAATGTCCGCGCACGACATCGCCGAGGCGCGTGCGCAGATCCGGCGGGTGCTGTGGGACGGCACCGCGCCGGACAGCGGCGAACTGGCGGCCAAGGTCTCGCGGTTGGTGGCCAATGGAATCTTCACACCACAGGCCGTTCTGCAGGCGGTGGGCATCTACGAGCTCGCCGGACCCGCCGTGCTCCGGCGCCAACTGGATCTGCTGCTGGCCGGCCACGACTGGGTCTGGGCAGCGGTCGGGCTGGGCAGCCGGATGCTACTGGAACGCCAGACCCCCTACCATCACGAGCCCGATCTGGTCGAGCGCATCGCCTACCGCCAACTGAACTACGGCGCGGTGCCGGACGGCGGGCCGCTCGACCCCGCGGTCGCTTTCCGCGAGATCGCCTCCGGTGACGCCGACTTCGTCGCCGAACCTTATGACCTGAGTTCTGCCATGCCCGGATTCAGCTGGCCCACCGTGGTGGTGTCGGGCGGGCGCGACCTGACCACCCCGCCGGCGATAGCGCACCGGGTCGCGAGCCTGATCCCCGATTCGGTGCTGGTCTCGCTGCCCACCGCCGGGCACAGCATCCTCGACACCCGGGAACGGGCCGCACTGCAGATCTGCCGCGCGGTCGCCGCCGGCACGGTCGGTGAGTTACCAGGCCGGGCAGCCGAACTCGACGCGATGCCGGCCAACCTGTCCATCCGGCTGCTGGTGCGCGCGGTCACCCTGGCGGCCAAGGCCGAGGCGGTGGTGCCCGACGCGCTGCCGCGTGCCGTGCGTCAGCTCACGGCTTCATGAACCCGACGGCGGTGTAGTTCAGGTCGCCGATGCCGGTGGGCCCGAAGTTGGCCAGGGTGCTTCGGACCGCGAGGTTGCCCGGGGACTGGAACAGCGGCAGGCTGAACCCTTCGTCCCAGATCATCTTGTCCAGTTCGTTGGCCAGGTCGCGCGCTTTGGCCGGGTCCAGCTCGGAGAGCGTCTCGTCGATCTGGGCGTCGACCTCCGGGCTGCCGATCTTGCCGAAGTTGCTCTCCCCGTCCGAGGCGTAGATCTGGGTCAGGCTGGCCAGCGCGAACGCATCTCCACCCCAGGCGAACTGGGCGATGTCGAAGTTTCCGGGTGTGACGTAGTCGGTGAACAACTGCCCGCCGCCGACGGCGTTGAGCTGCAGCTCGACCCCGATCTGGGCGAGGTTGTTCTGCGCGATCTGGGCGATCGAGCGGGTGCTCTGGGCGTCGTAGAACACATCGCGCACCGTCAGCCTGCGCCCGTCCTTCTCCCGGAACTGCCCGTTCAGCTGCCAGCCCAGCGCGTCCAGATCCGCTTTGGCGGCCTCCGGGTCGTAGGGGATGCTGTTGTCCTGGTAGCCCTCCTGGCCGGCCAGATAGATGTGGTTGTTCAGCGGCACCGGGTTGTCGACCAGCCCACGCTGGGTGATCGACGCGATCGCCTGGCGGTCGATGCCCTTGCTGATCGCGGCGCGCAGCGCCGGATCGGCCAGGATGGACCCCTCCGCGCCGTTGAACGTCAGGTGGTACCAGCTCGGCGCCGGAGCGCGCCGGATCGAGACGCCTTCGGTGCGCCGGGCGATGGTCAGATCGTCCAGCGTGGCCAGGCCCACCGCGTCGATCGCGTTGTTCTGCAGGGCCGGCATCTTGGCCGCGTCGTCGAGCACTGTGTAGGTCACCGAATCCAGCACCGGGGTCTCACCCCACCAGTCCGGGTTGCGGGTCAACACGATTCGCTGCGCGCCGCGGTCCACCGTGCTGATCATGAACGGTCCGGCCGACGGTGCGGGACCGTCGAGAAAGCCCCGGTTGAACGCCTCGGGATCCTCGGTCATCACCTTGGGGGCCAGCATCGCGTTGCCGGCGAACATGCCGCGCCAGTCCGCGAAATGCTGGTCGAACGTGATCACCGCCTGCCGGTCGTCGACACCTCTGGTCACCGAGCCGACCCGCTCGCTGCCGTTGGGGGAGGCGAACAGGTACCGGTCGTCCTCGCCGCTGGTCGCGTTGATCTGTGCGGCGATGTCCTCCCAGGTGATCGGGGTGCCATCGGTCCACACCGCCTGCGGGTTGATCGTGTAGGTGACCACTTGCGGGTCGGTGCTGGTCAGCTCGACGTCGGTGAAGTAGTCGGTGTTGACCGTCATCTCGCCGTCGGGCTCGATGACGAACGCGCGTGGCATCGTCCAGCGCAGCAGTGCGCCGAAGTCGCCGACGTTTCCGTCGATGTGCAGGTAGTTGAAGTTGGGCGGGAACCCGTTCAACGCCAGGCGCAGGTTGCCGCCCTGCTGCAGGGTGGCGGGGTCCTGCGGATTGATGTCGGCGCTCGCACCGAGCTCGGCGTCGCCACCGGCCGACGGGACCTCGGGGTCCGGGCTCGAGCAGCCGGTCACCACCAGACCCAGCACCGCTCCCACCGCGAGCAGACGCACCATCGCACTTTTGAGGGTCGATCCGTGCGAGTCGGTGACTGTTCGCGGTCTCAAATAGCCCATGACGACCGACTCTAATCGTGACCGGGCAGCTGTCGAGGCACCGCGGCCAGCAACCGGCGTGTGTATTCATGCCTCGGATGTTCGAAGACCTGCGTCGCGTCACCCTGCTCGACGATCGCACCGCGGTGCATCACCGCCACGTCATGAGCCAGGTGGCGCACCACCGACAGGTCGTGGGAGACGAACAGATACGCCAGTCCGAAGCGGTCCTGCAGGTCGAGCAGCAGATTGATGATCCCGGCCTGGATCGACACGTCCAGCGCCGACACCGGTTCGTCGAGGGCCAGGATCTCGGGTTGCAGCGCCAGCGCCCGGGCGATGCCGATGCGCTGTTTCTGGCCGCCGGAGAACTCGGCGGGATAGCGGCTGGCGTCCTCGTGGCGCAGCCCCACCGTGGTCAGCAACTCGGCGACCCGGTCTCTGGTGGCGGCCTTGTCGAAGCCGTTGGCCTGCAGGGGTTCTGCCAGCACATCGAAAACCGGGAGGCGCGGGTCCAGCGAGGCGACCGGGTCCTGGAACACCACCTGCAGGTCGCTGCGCAACGCCCGCCGGGCCCGCCGGTCCAACGTGGCCACGTCCGCGCCGAGCACCTCGATGGTGC
Organism: Mycobacterium sp. ABE4_509; assembly: GCF_056160785.1. Classification (NCBI taxonomy): domain Bacteria; kingdom Bacillati; phylum Actinomycetota; class Actinomycetes; order Mycobacteriales; family Mycobacteriaceae; genus Mycobacterium; species Mycobacterium sp. ABE4_509. The sequence goes on from NZ_JBSWXU010000019.1 coordinate 54,632, forward strand.
CCGACTGCGGGACGTCGAGGTCGAGGATCTGGTGCAGCGTGGTCGACTTGCCCGACCCGGACTCGCCGACGATGCCCAGCGTGCGCCCCTGGCGCAGCTCGAAACTGATCCCGTCGACCGCGCGCACCTCACCGATGCGCCGCCGCAGCAGCACCCCTTTGGTCAGCGGGTAGGTCTTGACGAGGTCGCGGACGCGCACGACGACCTCCGATCCGCGCGCGGCGGCGGTGGCTTCGGCGGGTTTGCCGGGGATGCCGTAGATGTCGGCGGCGCTGCGGCCCACGACCTGGTCGCTTCTGATGCATGCGACCGTGTGATCGGGGGCCCGCGGAGCCAGCGCCGGTTCCTGCGCGCTGCAGGCCTCGACGGCCAGTGGACAGCGCGGCGTGAACGGGCAGCCCGCGGGCAGTGACACCATCGACGGCGGCGCACCGGGGATCGGCACCAGGCGGGTGCCCTGCTGCGCGTCGAGGCTGGGCGCCGAGCCGAGCAGCCCGGCGGTGTAGGGCATGGCCCGGCCGCGGTAGAGCTCGGCGACCGGCGCGGTCTCGACCGCCCGCCCGGCGTACATCACCAGGGCGCGGTCGGCGAACTGCGCGACCACGCCCAGGTCATGGGTGATGATCAGCACGCCGGCGCCGGTGACGTCGCGCGCGGTGCGCAGCACGTCGAGGATCTGGGCCTGCACGGTGACGTCCAGCGCGGTCGTCGGCTCATCGCAGATCAGCAGGTCGGGGTCGTTGGCGATCGCGATGGCGATGACCACCCGCTGCCGCTCCCCGCCGGACAGTTCGTGGGGGAACGCACGGGCGCGCTGTTCGGGCTGGGCGATGCCGACCAGCTCCAGCAGCTCCACCGCCCGGTTGCGCGCCGCGCGTTTGCCGATGTCGCGCTGATGGATCTGGATCGCCTCGGCGATCTGATCACCCACCGGGTACACCGGTGTCAGCGCCGACATCGGATCCTGGAAGACGGTGCCGATGGCGTTGCCCCGGATGCGCGACATCTGGTTGTCACCCAGGCCGAGCAGCTCGTCGCCGTGCAACCGGACCGAACCCGACACCTCGGCGTATTCGGGCAGCAGCCCGATGACGGCCATGGCGCCGGCCGACTTGCCTGCCCCGGATTCCCCGACCAGCGCGACCACCTCGCCGGAGTCGACGTGATAGTCCAGACCGCGCACCGCGTTGACGCGTTCCTCGTCGGTGGAGAACGTCACCGACAGGCCGCGGACCTCGAGCAGGCTCACCGGGTTTCCTTCCCGCGCCGGCGGCGTCGCCGGGCCGGGCGTATCCCCGGGTCCAGCGCGTCGCGCAGGCCGTCGCCGACGAGGTTGGCGCTGAACACGATCAGTACCAGGGCGCCGGCGGGAACCAGGAACACCCACGGGAACGTGGTGACCGAACCGGTGCCGTCGGCGATCAGGGTGCCCAGCGACACATCCGGTGGCTGGACCCCGAACCCCAGGAAGCTCAGCCCGGTCTCGGCCAGGATCGCCAGGCCGACGTTCAAGGTGGTGTCGATGATCAGGATGGAGGCCACGTTCGGCACGATGTGGCGGGCGATGATGCGCCAACTGGGCACGCCCATGTAGCGCGCGGCCACCACGAACTCGCGTTCACGCAGGCTCATCGTCAGACCGCGCACGATCCGGGAGCTGATCATCCAGCTGAACACCGCCAACAGCAGGATCAGCCACAGCAGGGTGCCCGATTCGCGGGTGCGGGGGGTGACGATGGCGATCAGGATGAAGGCGGGGATCACCAGCAGCAGGTCGACGATCCACATCAGCGCCCGGTCGCGCCAGCCGCCGAAGTAGCCGGCCACCGCGCCGACGGTGGCCGCGATCAGCGTCGAGATGAACGCCACGGCAACCCCGATCAGCATCGACTTCTGCATGCCGCGCAGCGTCAGCGCCAGCAGGTCCTGCCCCAGCGCGTTCGTCCCGAGCCAGTGCTGCGGGTTCGGCGGTTGCTGCAGCGCGTAGTAGTCGAGGTCGGTGTGTGAGTACGGCAGCAGCGGCGGCAGCGCATAGCAGGCCACGAACATCACTCCCAGCAGCACCAGGGACACCACTGCGGGGCGGTTGCGCAGGAACCGTCGCCACACCAGGCGGCGGCGCGACACGAAGGTGCGCTCGGTGGTGGGGGGTGCCTGTTCGGTCATGACACCCGCACCCGGGGATCGAGCACCGCGTAGATGACGTCGGAGAGCAGACCTGCGAGCAGGATCACCACCCCGAAGAACATCGTGATCGCGACGGTGATGTTGGTGTCCTGGGAGGCCACGCCCTGGACCACCCATTCACCGACGCCGTGCCAGCCGAAGATCTTCTCGACGAACACCGACCCGGTGACCAGCCCGCCGACGCTGTAGGCGAACAGGGTCGCCATCGGGATCAGCGCGGTGCGCAGCCCGTGCTTGAACAGCGCCCTGCGCCGGGTCAGGCCCTTGGCCCGGGCGGTGCGGATGAAGTCCTGCCCGAGCACGTCGAGCATCGCGTTGCGCTGATACCGGCTGAACCCCGCGATCGAGGCCAGGGCGAGGGTGAAGGTGGGCAGCACCAGGTGCTGCAGCCTGTCGACGAACCGGTTCCAGGCCCCGCCGACGACATCCGGGGAGGTTTCGCCGGTGTACTGGAACACCTGCACACCGAGGATCGTGTTGACCTTCAGCGCGCCCAGGATGAGCAGGTTGGCCACCACGAACGTCGGAGCGGACAGGATCAGCAGCGAGATCACCGTGATCACCCGGTCGGAGAGCCGGTACTGGCGGATCGCCCCCCAGGCGCCCACCACCACGCCGATGACGGTGCCGATCACCGAGCCGATCAGCACCAGCCGCAGGCTCACTCCGATGCGCCGCCACAACTCCTGGCTGACCGGTTGGCCGGCGACGGTGGTGCCGAAGTCTCCGCGGACCGCCCCGGAGACCCAGTTGGCGTAGCGGACCGGAATCGGCCTGTCGAGGTCGAGTTCGGCGGCCTTGGCGTCGATCACCGACTGGGGCGGCCGCGGGTTGCGTTCCAGCAGGCTGTCGAGCGGGTTGAAGGTCAGCGAGGTCAGGGTGAACGTCAGGAACGACACCATGCCCAGCAGCACCACGTAGTTGAGCAGCCGGCGCGCCAGAAATCGCGTCATCCGGTGGTTCCGCGGCTGGGCTGCATGCGGACAGGGTAGGAGAAATGCCGGCACCGAGCCCGCCGATGCGGTCCCGGGCGTGCCCACCGGGGCGTCTGATCAGCGTGTCTGCGGCTCCAGGAGTTCGGTCGCGGTCACGGTGTCGCCGGTGCGAAGGCCCCGCACCTGCACTGCGTCGTCCACGGCGAGGTCGGCGAGGCCGGCGGCGTCCGGGCCGGTGCCGATCCGGTAGGTCTGGCTGAAGCCGTCCTCGCTGCGCACCGTCACCGATGACGGCGACGCCGCGGTGATCGCACCGGTCTGGGTCAGCATGGTGGTGTAGCCGCCGGCGGGGTCGGCGACGACGAACTCGCCGTGCAGCGGGGCGCCGCCCGGCGGGAACGCCCCGCCGCCCCTGGTGGGCGGGCCGCCACCCGGTGCCGCCGGCCCGGCTCCCATC
>NZ_JBSWXU010000020.1:0-56675 GCF_056160785.1 Mycobacterium sp. ABE4_509
ACGAGTCGTCTTCGGCCACCTCCACACAGACCACAACAACCGTCAAGAGCCTTGCCAACTGGCAGCGGCTTGACATAGGAGAAACACATGAGCCTGGTCAGCTATGAGTGCGACGAACACATCGCCACCATCACCCTCAACCGGCCCGAGGCGCGCAACGCCATCAACGGCGAGTTGCGTCAGGACCTCAACGCGGCGTGGGAACGGTTCCGAGCCGACGAGGACGCGTGGGTCGGAATCCTGACCTCCAGCGGTGACGTGTTCTGCGCCGGCGGGGACCTCAAAGACGGCGAAGGATCGGTCGGCACGTTCGGCGGGACGTTCTGGGAGAAACCGACGATCAACTCGTTCGAGAGCGGGATGGAGCTGTTCAAGCCGACCATCGCGGCGGTGCACGGCCCCTGTGTGGGTTACGGACTGACCGGTGTTCTGTTCTGCGACTTCGTCATCGCGACCACGGCGGCGACATTCTCGTTCCCCGAGGTGTCGATCGGGGTGCCCACCATCGTCGGCGCCATCCGGCTGCCCGAGCGGGTGCGCTGGGCCGACGCGATGGAGCTGTTGTTGACCGGCAAGCCGGTCGACGCGCAGCGCGCCAAGGAGATGGGCCTGGTGTGGCGGCTGGTGGAACCCGGCGAGTTACAGGACCAGGCGCGGGCCTGGGCGCGCACCCTGACCGAGGCGGCGCCGCTGGCGCAGCGCGCCACCAAGGAGGTGGCGTGGCGGACGGCGAACATGGGCTGGATCGAGTCGGTGCGCTTCGGCGAGACGATGCGCAAGGTCGCCGGGGCCACCGAAGACGTCGGCGAGGGCATCGCGGCGTGGCGGGAGAAGCGCGCGCCGCGCTGGCGCGGGCGGTGAAGCCCGCCGGCCTCACCGGTGGCCGGATCTGCGCAGAGCGTTGCGGGGCCGCAGAAAGCCCGGCTGCTGGCGGGTGCGCAGGGCGCGCACGGTTCCCAGCGGGATCACCCGGGTGAAGAACGCGCCGGCGTCGAAACTGTTGCGGACCTCGCTGACATAGTCCCGGGGCAGACCGAAACGGATCAGCCCCTGGCTGACGTCGATCAGGTCGGCCCGCCGAACCGCCTCCACCAGCGGCGCATGCGGGCGGGTGGCGGGGTACCCGGTCAGCCGGTGGTGTTCGGCGACCATGCACGCCAACTCTTCTGACCAGTCCTGGCGCCCCGTCTGCGCCAGCCAGCTGTCCTGCGCCTGGATCGAGGGCACCAGATAGTCCAGCGTGTCGAACACCGCGATGTCGTGGAAAGCCACCGCGATCGCCAGCTTGTCGTCGCGGTCCGGGGCCTCGGAACTCAGCGCCCGGGCGAAGTTGATCACGCGATAGACGTGGGCGCGGTAGGCGTCCCAGCCGGCATCGTCACCGCGGGCCCGGTGCCGGTTGGACTCCAGGATTTCGTCGGCCAAGGGCAGGCTGTCGACGATCTGCGGCGCGGTCACCGGCGGGCCCACCGCGCTGCCGCATCACGCAGCCGGGGCGACACCCGAATCGAGAACAACCCGTTGAACACGTCTTCGCGCAGCCGGGTCAGCGTCGAGGTCTTGAACCGCCACTGTCCGTCGATCTTGACGTAGGTCTCCTGGTAGTGGCCGTACCCGCTTAGGTTCACCGCCGGCGCCAGCCGCACCACGTCGTTGAGGGCCCATACGCCGTTGGCCGTGTCCGGGCCGGTGACCTCGATCTCGGGCGCGTGCACCTGGTGCACGGTGGGCTGCCTGCCGAGGTTCTTGCGGACGAACGCAACGAACTCACCGGCACCGGTGATCACGCTTCCGCCGGACTGCGAAGTGTCGCTGACGAAGTCGTCGGCGAACAGCTGCCGCCACGCGTCCCACTGTTTGGTGTCGAGCAGTCGGCAGTAGCGGGCTTTGAGTTGCTTGATCGCTTCGGTCTCCAGCAGCACCGTCATGTCGTCCATCAACACTCCCGCCAGCCGTTTCGGTCGAGTATTGCACTCCCCCCGATTCGGCCGGCCGCACCCCTCACAGCCGTCTCCCAGCCAGCTCACAGATTTAGCAAGCGCACCTAATAGAGGTTAGCCTCTCCTTACTCACTAGCGTTCTCACTGCGGAGGGACACGACATGAAGGTGTGCGTGGTTGGTGCGGGGCCGTGCGGCCTGACCACGGTGAAGCAGCTTCTCGACGAGGGACACGAGGTCGTGTGCTTCGACAAGAACGCCGACATCGGCGGCATCTGGCTTCGCCACGGCAGCGACAGCGTCAGCGCCGAGATGAAAGCCTACGACAACCTCTACCTGACCATCTCGATGAAGCTGATGGCCTATTCCGACCACCCCTTCCGGAACAAGCGGGTGTTCTATTCCCGCCAGCAGTACTTCGACTACCTGACCGACTACGCCGCCCGCTTCCGGCTCGCTGAGCACATCCAGTTCGGCAGCGAGGTCACCGACATCGTGCGGTCGGGGAACACCTGGACCGTCACCGTCCGCCGCGACGGCGCCGAGTTCCAGCAGGAGTTCGGCGCGATCGCGATGTGCACCGGGCCTTTCAAGACACCCAACCGGTCCATCGCCGAGCTCCGGGCGTTCACCGGGGAGGTCGTGCACTCCTCGGAGTACCGCAACAACGAACCGTTCCGCGGCAAGCGGGTCCTGATCGTGGGGCTGGCCGAATCCGGCGCCGACATCGTGCGCGAGATCGCCGATGTCGCAGCCACCTGCACGCTGTCGATCCGGTCGTACACGTTCCTGCTGCCGAGAGTGTCCAACCGGGACAGGACGACCGACCACGGCACCGTGCGGGCGCACCACCACGAGATGTACCGCCGGGCCACCACCCACCCCTTTCACCTCGAATCATTCTGGGGCAGCAGCCTTGTCGCGAAGGTCCTGTTCATCGCAATGTCGCTGCTGTGCGGCGTCATCACCGCGGTACACGGCATCACGCGCCGTGCCGTAGGCGCGAAGCGCGCCGCCGGAACCGGGGTCAATCCGCTGGGCGAGCCGATCCCCCCCGCCAAGATCGATGTGGACACGCTCGACGACGAGCGGAACTGGAACCTGATCCGGTCCTGGAACCGTCGCTCCCATTCCGACGGGAGCTGGAGCCAACGCGGCATCTTCTGCAAGAACGTCAGCTTCGTTCCGGCTCTGGTAGCTGGGCGAGTGGTGCTGAACGACACCGGAATCGACGGAGCCGACGGCAACACTGTCCGCTTCGGCGACGCGAGCTGCGGCGAATTCGACACCATCGTGCTGTGCACCGGGTTCAGCACCGCGCAGTACTCGCTCGGCGATCTGCAGATCGAGGACGGAAACGTCCGAAATCTGTACCGGCACTTCCTGCACCCGGATCACGACGGGACCGCGGCGTTCATCGGTTTCATCCGGCCGTTCTCCGGCGGCATCCCGGTGTGCGCGGAGATGCAGGCCCGCTACTTCGCGCGCGTGTGCAGTGGCGAACTTCCCCTGCCCGCCGACCTCGACGAGAAGATCGCGCGCGACAAGCAGTGGGAGGAGCACTGGACGTCGCTGAGTCCGCGCCAGACCGAGTCCCACCCCTCACAGATCCTCTACCTCGACGCGCTGGCGCGCGAACTGGGCTGTCTTGTCCCGATGCGGCGGATGATGCTGAACCCGAAGCTGTTCATCCAGCTCTGGTTCGGCAGCTTCAATCCCTCGTGTTACCGCATCGTCGGCCCGCACAGCACCTCCACCGCACTGGCCGACCTGTACTCCGAGCCCGTCGACAACTGGTTCGACGGCGCCTTCCGCTACACCCTGCTGCAGCTGATGCCGTGGTTCGTGCACCCCAAACACCTGATGGGCTGACCGAGCCCGCCAGTTTCGAGACTGCGCGGTGCGGGAAACCCAGCGGCGCAGAGCACGCCGGCACAGGAGATGGGAATGTGATTCGCGATCGGGTCCGCGCTGCGGCGCGGCGTCTGGAGTCGGCGTTCCCCGGCGTGAGCATGGACGCCGACACCGCCCTGATGCTCGGCAAGGCCGTCATCGCTGGCACGCTCGCGTGGCTGCTGGCGACCGAGGTGTTCCACGCCAACAACGCGACGTTCGCCGCCTACACCGCGATGCTGCTCATGCATCACACCATCGCCGAATCCGTGCAGAAGGCGCTGCACTACACCGCAGCAGTGCTCGTCGGAGTCGCGCTCGTCGGCGTGGTGACCGTGCCGTGGGGCGTGCACCTCGTTCTCTTCCCGGCCATCCTGCTGGTGAGCCTGCTGGTGGGGCGCTGGTACCGGCTGGGCAGCCAGGGCTTCAACGTCACCGTGACCGCGATCTTCGCCTACGGCGTGGTCGCGATGCCCCAGGAGGGGCGCTCGCCACTGCAACTCATCGCAGACCTGGTCGCCATGGTTCTGCTCGGGGCGGGCATCGCCGTCGCGACGAACCTGCTCATAGCCCCACCCCTGCGCTACCGCAGCGCACAGAGCGCCGTCAGCACCTACACCGAGTCGGTGGCCCAGCTGATCGACGACATGGCCTCCGGGCTGACCGCTGGGATGCCCGACACCAACGCGGTGCGCGACTGGCGCCGGCGGGCCACCGAGTTGTCCAACCAAGGCGTCCAACCCCGCAGCACGATCGACCACGCCTACCAGACGACCAAGTTCAACCCGCGCCGGCTGCTGGCCCGCAAGACCGTCGCATTCGCCGCACACCGGGTGACGGTGTACACCAGCGAGCGGATCGCCCAGCAGCTGGTCTTCGTCACCGCCGGCCTGTTCCAGTTCGCCTCGGCCGACCGCGACCCGGAGCGGGCGCGCCGCAGCGCACGCGACGACTTCTTCCGCCGGTACGCCGAGTTGCTGCGCGCACTCCGCGATGCGGTCGCCGGCACCGCGGCCATCCACAGCATGGCCGACCTGCGGGACAGCACCGGGCTGTCCGACGGTGTCGACGCGGCCCGCTCGGCCCTCGACGATCTGAGCACCGCGGCAGCCACCGGCGGCGACCTCGACATCCCCAACCAGTGGGCGTTCTTCGGGCCCCTCTACACCGACGCCCAGAGACTGTGCGACGAACTCGAGTCCGCCCGCGACCAGTTCCAGGACCTCGACTCACACCAGCCCCGGTGAGTTCTCACTTCGAGAACGCCTCACGTCTGACGTTCTGCAGAAAGGTCGGCGCACCCTGTGTCGTCGACACGATCGGTGTGGTGCCGATGCTCGACCGGTCGTCGACGAGCGAGGCCAGATAGTCCGCGAGGTCGATGCGCGCGGTGAACGCACCCACCGGCGGCACGTCGCCGGCGATGTAGTCACTGACCCGCTGGCCGTCGAACAGCACCGAAGGCCGCACGATGGTCCAGTCCAGGTCGCTTCCTCCGACGACATCCTCCATCCGGCGCATGTCGGCATAGACCGTCTTGCCGATGGTTCTGCTGATGATGGGTTCGGCCAGGCGCAGACTCAGCGGAGCGTCGCGGCGATCGCGATAGTGATGCGCACCGGTGGAGCTGACCACCGCCAACCGCCGGACGCCGCCCTCAGCCATGGCGGCGACGATGTTGGCCGTCCCCGCCGAGAAGGTGGTCACCGGCCGGCGGGTGAACGGCACACCGAGCACCGACACAACGGCGCCGGCCCCGTCCATCGCGGCCGACACGGACTGCCGGTCGAAGGTGTCGGCGCCGGCCACGCACACCCGGTCGGCGCCGGGCCCGAGGTTGGGGAACTCGTCCGGGCGGCGGGTGACGGCGACGACGTCGCGACCGGCGGCGGCGAGCATGCCCACCAGGAGCAGGCCCGTCGGGCCGCTCGCCCCGAACACCACGACTCTGGCCGGCAGGCCCGGACCGGTCATTGTTTGTGCGCGGAGAGCAGGAAGCCGGGGAACATCAGCCGGCCCCGGTCGTCATGCTCGACCTCGGGGCCCGGCGCCGGACCGCCCGAGAGCGCGACGTCGTTGGCGTAGAGCTTGGCCGGGCGCACCTCGTCGACGGTCCACCGGGTGGCGACGGTGTCGCGCAGCTCAGCTGCGCTGAAGCCGTTGGGGCCGGGGCCCCCGCCGCCGTAGGCACGCTCGGCGAACGCCAGGATGAACAGTCCGGCTCCGGGCGCTGCGGCCCGGTGAATGGCCTCGACGTAGGCCTGGCGGCGGTGCACCGGCAGCGCATGCAGCAACCCGCTGTCCAGCACCGTGGCGAACCGGCCGTCGTAGCCGCCGAAGTCGGTGACGTCGGCCACCGCGAAACTGGCTGTGCGCAGGCCCCGCTCGGCTGCGGTGGCGGTAGCGGCGGCCACCGCCACTTCGCTGCCGTCGAGCCCCACCACGGTGTAGCCCTGCTGAGCCAGTGCCAGTGCGAGCTCGGCTTCCCCGCATCCGGCGTCGAGGACCTCGCTGCGGACCCTGCCCTGCTCGATCAACGCGGCAAGCTCGGGCTGCGGCGCTCCGATGCTCCACGGCGGCCGAACGTCCTGCCGGTAGGCGCTGTCCCAGTCCATCCGCTGGTCTGTCACCAGGTGTTCCCTCCTCGTCGAGGCGCCGGGCAGTGCTCTGCCGGGTCGCACCCACCACTGTGCCGCTTTTCGCACCGCTTGTCTACTTTCATGCTGAGTAGCATGATCGGTCACGTCCGCGACGATCGGAGACACTGGTGAGCTCAGCGGAGTCGATGCCCGACCCCGGGGACACGCTGGCGACGGAACGCAAGGGGCAGCGGACCCGCCGGCGGATCCTCGAACGGGCCCGCGCGGTCTTCGCCGAGGTCGGCTACGAACGGGCCACCATCCGCGGCATCGCCGCGGCCGCCGACGTCGACAAGTCGTCGATCATCAAATATTTCGGCACCAAACAGGCGCTGTTCCGCGAAGCCGTCCACTGGGAGATCCCGGTCGCCGAGCTGACCGAAGACGATGCGTCAAAGACCGCGGAGAACCTGGCGCGGGCGATGCTGACAGCCTGGGCCGCCGAGCCCAACAGCCCGATGTCCGTGCTGCTGCGTACCAGCATGACCAGCACCGACGCGGCCGATATCCTGCGCGACCACATCACCGGGCAGGCGGTCGACGCCATGGCGGCCACCATCGATTCGCCCGACGCCCGGCTGCGCGCCGCGCTGGCCGGCGCCCTGCTGATGGGCATCGCCAGCCAGCGGTTCATCCTGCAGATGCCCGACCTGGTCGACGCCGACATCGACGACGTCCTGCGGCTGATCGCACCGCTGCTGACCTCGCTGATCGACCCCGCCTGACCGGCGCTCAGCCGGTAGACACGGTCGCCAGCGGCCAGGCCAACGGGTTCAGCTGCCGGTAGGGGTCCGATTCACGGATGTCCAGCAGCTCCCGCATCGCCGTCTCCAGTTCGCCCTGGACCCGGTCTTTGACCTGCGCCGTCCACGCCTGGCCGGACACCCCCGACGGGCGGCGCGTGTCGATCGGCGGTCCGAACGACAGGTACATGCGTTGTGGCCGCGGGATCATCGTCGGACCGATGCCACGCATCAGTGGCATGCCGATGTCGGACCGGCCGCTGAGACGCCGGCTCAACCAGGTGCTGGCCCGCCCGAGCGCGCTGTCCCGGCGCACCATCGACGTATACACGTCGTCGCCGCCCACCAGCGCGGCCGTCACGATCGGATAGTCGTGCTCGATCGCGATGCGCGCGAAACCATCCCGGTTCTGCCAGCTCAGCGTGTACTCCTCGCCCTTGTACTTGCCGATCTCGCGGGCGCCGCCGGGGAAGACCAGGATGGTCTCGCCGTCGTCCATCAGGCGGTGCGCCGCGTCCGGAGAACCGATCACCGCGCCGAAGGCGGTGACCAGATCGGCCTGCAGTCCGCGCATCCGCCCGAACTGCCGGTCGGCCAGTGGTCGCACCCGCGCTCCGACCGTCCTGCGGACGAAGTACGGGATGAGCAGAACCTCCGCGGAGTTCTGGGTGTGGTTGCCCACGAGCAGGAATCGGCCGTCGGCGGGCAGGTTCTCCAGCCCGCGGACGTACGGGCGGTACAGGCGCAGCAGCGGCGACAGCGCATCGGAGGCGGTTCCGAGCACCGCCTCCAGAGCCCGCACGCTCGGCGAGATCGCGGGGAGGGTCATCGGTCGGAATCCTTTCACCCTGAGCCATTTCCACCATTGTCCACACAACGAAACGCCCGGCTGCGGGCCCGAGATCGCCATCCCCGATCCCGAGCGACGGAAACATAGCCCGACTACACTTCACTGTATGGAGCCCGGACCTTCCTCATCCCCTGAGCTGAATGGAATCCCCTCAGCCGAGGGCCCACTTCCGGGCCCGGAACAACTGCGCGGCCGGCCGCACGCACTACCGATCGACCTGCTGGGCGAGCTGCACGGCCCGGTGTTCTACGCCGATTTCGACGGGGTGCGCAAGCTCTACGTCTGCTCGGCGGCGCTGGTCGAAGAGCTGTGCGACGAGACCCGCTTCGCCAAGAACATCACCGGATCGCTGGAGCGCGTCCGGCCGCTGGCCGGTGACGGGCTGTTCACCAGCTACTACGGCGAATCCAACTGGCAGAAGGCGCACGACGTGCTGCTGCCTGGGTTCAGCTACGCCGGGCTGCGCAACTACCACGCCCCGATGCTCGACATCAACTGCCAGCTCATCGACCGCTGGGATGCCCGCGCCGGTAACGAACCCGTCGACGTGTCCACCGACCTGCAGAAGCTGGCGATGGACACCGTCGCGTTGGCCGGCTTCGGCGCGCGGTTCGAATCCTTCGACTTCGACGGCCTGTCCCCGATCCCGGCAAGCTTCACCACCGCCATCGTGGAGGCCCTTCAGGAAGGCGTGACCCCGACGTTCACCGCGGAGCGGGCGACGCTGCACGCGTACTTCGACGACCTGATCGCCGCCCACGAGTCCGGCTCGGCCGACGAGATGAACGACCTGTTGTCGGTGATGCTCGGACACGACGCCAACGGCGCCCCGCTGCTGACCAACGACAACATCAAGAACCAGATCATGACGTTCCTGATCGCGGGCCAGGTGACCACGTCGGAGCTGATGCCCAACGCGCTGTACCACATCGTGCACCACCCCGCGGTGCTGGCGCGGGTGCGCACCGAAGTCGACACCGTGTTCGGCGCCGACGACGACTACCTGCCCACCTACGACGACATCGGCAAGTTCAACTACCTGCGCCAGGTGATCAACGAGACGTTGCGGCTGTCGCCACCGGTGCTGGAATTCGACCGGATGGCGTTGTCGGACACCGTCATCGGGGGACAGTACCCGGTCAAGAAGGGTGAGGCGGTCAGCGTCCTGATCGGTGCGCTGCACCGGCAGCCGCAGTGGGGTGACAACGTCGAACTCTTCGACCCGGAACGATTCTCCCCCGAACGCTCCGAAGGCCGCTCGGCCAGTCTGTTCAAACCGTTCGGCACCGGCGCACGCTCCTGCATCGGCCGTCAGTTCGCCCTGCACGAAGCATCGCTGGCGCTCGCCCGGGTGATCCATCGCTACCGGCTGATCGACTCACAACACTATTCGGTGCAGTTCGACGGGCCGACCAGTCGCCGCCCGGCGGACTTCCACCTCGACCTCATCCGGCGCAGCCCCGAGGACCGGCAGGTTCGCGTCGCCCCCGCCGAGTCCCCCGGCACCGCGGGCGGGGGCGGTTCCGCCGCGGTCGTCAAGGCCGGGACCACGCTGGCGGTGCTGCACGGCTCCAACCTCGGCACCTGCCGGGCGCTGGCCAGCCAGCTCGCCGAAGAAGCCTCCGACAACGGTTGCCAGACCAGTGTGGCACCGCTCGATGCCGCGGCCGACGGCATGCCGGAGGCCGACGTCACGGTGATCATCGCCTCCTCCTACAACGGACAGCCCACCGACGATGCCCGCGCGTTCATGGCCTGGCTCAACGGATCCGAGGCCACGCTGGACGGCTCGCCGCTGTTCGCGGTGCTCGGGGTCGGCGACCACAACTGGGCCGACACCTACCAGGCCATCCCCAAGCGCATCGACGAGCGCCTCACCGAGCTCGGCGGCACCGCGCTGGTTCCCCGCGCATCGGCGGACACTTCGGGGGACCTCACCGGAACGGTCGAGGAGTTCGCGACGACCTTCTGGGCGGCGCTGACCCAGCGCTTCGGCGACCCCGACGCCGCCCCGGTCAGCGACGCCGACGAACCGCTCTACGAGCTGCGCACCATCGAAGGCCCGGTGACCAGCGCGATCGACACGCGCTTCGCCGTGACCCCGATGACCGTTCTGGAGAACACCGAGCTCGTCAGCGACCAGGCCTTCGGGCAAGCCAAACGCTATGTCCGCGTGGCTCTCCCACAAGGTGTCGACTACCACACCGGGGACCACCTGACCGTGCTGGCGGACAACCCGCCCGAGCTGGTGGACACGGTGCTGCAGCTGTTGGAGATCGAGCCGGACCTGCGGCTGTCGATCAACCCGCGGCGCAACTCGCGCCGGCTGATCGCCCTCGACCGCGAAGTCAGTGCCCGCGAGCTGCTGACCCATTTCATCGAGCTGCGCAAGCCGGCCACACCGAGCCAGTTGAAGCGTCTCGCCGCAGCCAATCCCTGTGTGCCCGAGCGACAGCGCCTCGAGGAGCTCGCCGCGGCGACCGAGCCCACCGTGCTCAGCCCGCTGGAATGCCTGCTGGAGTTCCCCGCCTGCGACCTCAGCGGCGGCGAGCTGCTCGAGCTGCTGGATCCCATGACGCCGCGGCACTATTCGATCGCCACCTCGTCACGGCTTTCGCCGCAGGTCGTCGGGCTGGTCGTCAGCGTGCTCGATGCCCCCGCACGCTCGGGGCGCGGCCTGTTCCAGGGGGTCGCCTCCAACCACCTGGCCACCATCAAACCCGGACAGCTCATCCGGGCCCGGGTCGACCCCGCACGGCAGGCCTTCCGGGCCGGAGCCGAACCCACCCGAAACGTGATCCTGGTCAGTGCCGGGACCGGCGTCGCGCCGTTCTGCGGCTTCCTCCTCGACCGGCTGGCGGCCCAGCAGGCCGGCGAGCCGTTCGCGCCGGCGCTGTGCTTCTTCGGCGTGCGCGACCCCGAGATCGACTACATCTTCCGCGACGAGTTCGAGGAGGGCGAGGAACTCGGCGTCGTGCGGATGCGGCCCGCGTTCTCACGAGCGGCGCAGGACGGGGTGCGCTACGTCCAGGACCGCATCACCGCCGACGCCGACGAGGTCTGGGACATGCTCGGCGACCCGGCCAAGAACGCCTACGTGTACGTATGCGGCGACGGAGCCCGGATGGCGCCGGCCGTGCGCCGGGCTTTCCTGGACATCTACCGGTCGCGCAGCGGGGCCGACGAGGACGCCGCCCGGGAATGGCTCGACGACCTGGTGGCCGACGACCGCTACGTCGAGGACGTCTGGGCCGGGTAGGTCGGCACCGGCGGCTGGGCGTGCTCGAACACCCGGTCCCACGCAGCGATGAGCCGGCGGGTGGCCTCACCCAGTTCGACGGCGGCCAGCCTGCCCCCGCAGTCGTCGACGAGAGCGAACTCCCGCAGCTTGCGCACGCCGTCGGACACCTCGAAATCGAAACGCGAATCGAGTTCCTCGCCGAACCACGACTCGATCCGCCCGTCCAGTTCGTGTTCGGCCAGCGGGGTCGGCGAGCTGCGCAGGAAGTGATAGGCCAGCACCGCCTCCTTCACTTCGGCCTCCTCGGCGGCATCGAGCAGATGGAAGAACACACCTGCGTCGTTGTCCAGGTTGCGGAAGTACAGGTTCTCCGAAAGAGCCTTGACGAACTGGATTTTTCGGTTCTTGAACTTGCTGAACTGCCGGACCAGATACCCGCCGAAGGCCGCCATGCCCGCCCCGATCGTCAGCAGCGTGCCCTGGTCGAGTTCCACCGGTTCGTCACGAAGTCCCAGATAGAACGCGATCAGCAACAGCAGCACACCCATCGACGCGACGAGCTTGGTGGCGATCACCACCACTCCGGAGATCGCGGCCGGCACCCCGATGAGCAGCTTGTCGATCGGCCGCATCGCGACATGCACGTTCGGATACAACATCTCGACGTCACGGCAGGGCACGTTCCCGAACAGTTTGATGATCGTCGAGCCGGGCGTGAAGGGAAGCGAGTCGAGGTCGCGGTCGCCGAAGTGCTGCTCGTCCTTGAACCTGACGTAGACCAGGACTTTCGCATAGCTGCGAAACACCACGGTCTTGCGGCGCAAGCCCAGCAGCTGCTTGTCGGTGCGCTGCCGGTGCAGCTCCCCGCGACGGAAGAACATCGCGTTGTCGATGTCGGCGGTGTCGATCTCGAGGCGAACCTTGATCATGCCCTCCTCGTCGAACGCCCGGGCGAGCTCCTCGTCGCTGATCCGGGTGAAGTTGGCCCGTTCGGCGAGCTCGACCAGTTCGTGTTGCAGACGCCCGGAAGCATCGCGGCGGGCCGCATCGTCGAAATGCATGACCCGCCGCACATCCGGCGACGGGCTCAGCGTGTGGTAGGTGTCCTTGATCACCTCGATTCGCTGCCGAAAACGATGGTGCATCAGCGCGGACAGCACCTCGGTGAACTCCCGGAACGACTGGCGATCGGCGGTGGGCAGCCGCTGGGCCAGCAGGTCCACGATCGCCGCCCGGCGGAACGGGATGTAGTGCTCGTCCTCGCCGACCCTGCGGGCCGAACCGGCAGACCCCGTCGGGGCCTGGAGGTGCTGTCTTCCGGTGATTGCCACGGTTACGCCCTTCGCACGACTTCGAATCCACCCTAGTCAGGGTCGGCGCGGGCGCCTTGCGCAGCCGCGGCCGGCCCCCGAAGATCGAGTGCGCCCACCGGGCAGGGATGAACACGAGGAGAGAACACCGCATGGCAACCGTCGAAGCCGGCCAGTGGCCACAGCGCCTGTGGAGCGCGGTGCGCAAGACGGCGCCCACCGCGGACCGCACACCACCGGGGACCTACCCGGCGGTCGAGATCGCGGCCATGCTGCGCAGCCTCGGCATCGCGATGCTCGAGGTCGGGCATCCGACCAACCTGGTCAACGAGAGGTTGCTGGCCATCGCCTCGGCCTACACGACGAGCGCGGTGCGGTTGGCGGTGCTGCCGGCCACGATCATCGTGCACATCGACGACGCGCAGGTCACCGATGTGGACGAGACCACCCGGGCTACGGTTCGGCTGGATCAGGCCAACGCGATCGCCGACATCGCGACTCGGGCCGCGGTCGGGGCGATAGCCCCCCGGGACGCGGTGGCCGCGGTCAGCGCCATGCGCGAGATGCCGCCACGCTTCGGTGCTGCGCTGACGACCTGCGGATACGTGCTGGCCACCGTCGGGTTCGGGATGATGCTCAATCCGACCTGGCAGGCGTTGCCCGCATACGTGGTCCTGGGCGCCGTCGCCGGCGTGGTCCTCGTCGTCGGACGGCGGTTCCCACCGCTGGTGCCGATCCAGGCGACCGTCGCGGCCTTCCTGGTCACGGTGCTGGCCGTGTGGTTCGCCGTCGGCGCGTCGGACGAGGACCTGCTGCGCATGGTCGCGCCGCCGCTGATCGCGGTACTGCCGGGCTTCGCGCTCACCACCGGGGCCATCGAGTTGGCCAGCGGCCAGCGGGTCGCCGGCGCTTCCCGGTTGATCCACGGCATCGCGCAGCTGGCGCTGCTGACCGCCGGCGTGGTGGTGGGACTGCGCGTCGCCGGGTCCGCGCAACCCACCGGGACATCGGAGCCGATGGGCGGGTGGTCGTTCTATGTGGCGGTGCTGGTGATGGCGATCGGCTTGTACTGGTATCTGTCGGCCCCGCGGGGTTCGTTGATCTGGCTGATCGTGGGGCTGGGCGTGGCCCTGGTCGGTCAGCAGGTCGGGCTGCTGTTCCTCGAGCAGTCCATGGCCGGCGGACTGGGCGCCATCGTCGCGGTGATCTTCGCCGTGTTCGCCGCCGGGTTCAAGACCGCACCCCCGCCGATGGTGATGGTGCTCACCGTGTTCTGGGGTCTGGTTCCCGGCGCACTGAGTTTCATCCGATTCACCGAACGGGCCACCGGTGAGACCCCGTCGTTCAGCACCGTGCAGAGCACCGGAGCGGCCGTCCTGGCCATCGCGCTGGGCATTCTGATCGGGTGGAGCATCATCAGGATGTTCGCTCCCCAGCTGCGTACGCCCGCTTGAGGCCTGCGGCAAGTCTCCACGCAATCTCCAGCAACGCTCCAAGTCCCCCGCTCGCAGGCTGGACATCATCGGTGCATGAGCACACGCAGATTGTTCGGCCCCCTCACCACCGTCGCCGCCGTCGGCGCGATCGGCGCCGGGTGGTGGATGGTCAACGACTTCCAGAACCCGAACCCGCCTGCCCAGGTGCCCGCTCCGGCGGCCACCGCGGTGGCCGCCCCGGCGGCCCCGCCGGCACCGGCTCCGGCCGCCGAACCGGCTCCGGAGGACTTCCCGGCCTGGGCCGAATACGTCGCCGACATCCCGCTGCAGGGCCGGGTCCTGACGATCGAACTGACCGTCGACGGGCAGAGCGCCAAGGCGTACGCCTGTGACAACGTCGGCATCGAGAGCTGGCTGAGCGGCCCGGCGTGGGACGGCGTCGTACGGCTGGCCGACTCGACCGGAGCCGACCGGCTGGAAGGTGAGCTCGACGACGGCACGGTGACCGGAACTCTGTGGATCGGTGAACGCAGCTGGGACTTCGAGGCCGTGCAGGTCGGGACCGGCGACGGGTACTGATTGATGGGTACTGATTTCAGCGAGGCGCCCACGACCCGCCTGCCGGTGCAGTCCGGTCGCGCCGGTGTCGGACTGGCTTCGGCGGTGGCCATCGGCGCACTGGTCGCCGTCGGCCTCGGCGTCTTCGGCAGGATCCACGAGCCGCAGTTCTTCGCGATCAACGTGGCCGGCTTCTCCAGCCCGGTCGCGGTCAAGTCCTGGTTGGCCACGCTGGCGATGGTGCTGGCGCTCTTCCAGCTGGGCTCGGCACTGGCGATGTACCGGCTGGTGCCGCGCACGCGCATCCCGGCCTGGGTCGCGCCCGCCCATGTCTGGTCCGGCCGGCTGGCGGTGCTGGCCACCGTGCCGGTGGCGGTGCATTGCCTCTACGCGCTCGGCTTCGCCGGCACCGACAACCGGGTGCTGTTCCACTCGCTGTTCGGGTGCCTGTTCTACGGGGCGTTCGTCACCAAGATGCTGCTGCTGACCCGGCGCGGCCTGGCCGGCTGGGTCATCCCGGTCGCCGGCGGCGTGTTGTTCTTCGCCCTGGTCTACGTGTGGTTGACCTCGGCGCTGTGGTTCTTCCAACTCAACGGGCTCACGCTGTGAGCCCGCGACCCGAAGGTATTCGCATGCACGACAAGCAGTTCGGACTCACCCGGCAACAGTTCCTCGTCACCGCGGGTCTCGGCGGCGTCGCGGTCGGCGTCTCGGCGTGCAGCGCCTACGGGCAGCAGCCCGCGGCGACGGACACCGCTGCAGCCGAACCGGTTTCCCCCGGCGGCGCGGCTGCGGCCCTCGCCACCACGGCCGATGTGCCGGTGGGGTCCGGGGTGATCGTCGACGACGTCGTCATCACCCAGCCGAGCGCAGGCACGTTCCGCGGCTTCTCCGCGGTGTGCACCCACGCCGGCTGCACACTGGCCGACGTCTCTGAGGGAACCATCAACTGTCGCTGCCACGGCTCCAGGTTCAACCTCGACGGCAGCGTCGCCAACGGCCCGGCGGCACAATCGTTGGCGGTCCGGCCGATCGCGGTCAACGGCGACCAGATCGTCGCCGGCTGACCGGGCCGCCGCTCCAGGAGAACGGCCTGCTCCACAGCCAGTCCTGCGCGCCGGGCGGCGGCGCCGCGGGGGGCCGCCGCCAGATCGCGGTGATCCCGAGCACCCCGGCGAACGGCAGCAGCACCAGCGCCGGCAACTGGTAGCGCCAGGAGAACTCGAAGGCCGCCGACAGGATCAGCATCGTCAGCGCCATCCCCACCGCCAGCAGGATCGCCGACCGGATGCCGCTGCGGCGGGCCCGGCCGACTCCCAGCCCGGCCAGCAGCGCGATGATGCCGAACACCGCCAACAGCGGGCCCGGGGTGTAGCCGGCGCTGAGTTGGTAGCCGCGCAGGAACGACGCCAGCCCGGAAACGGTCTCGGGGTCCTGCCCGCTGAACTCCCGGGTGACCCGTTTGGTCAGGTCCTTGTCGGCGTTGGGGTATTCGAGCTGGAACTGCCACCGGCTGACCGGCACGTCGCCGTCGGCGTCGGTGCGGGCTGGGCGGAAACCCTTGCCGAAGTCGACCGCCACCGCGGCGGCGAAATCCCGTGGCTGCTGGGCGATCACGGTCCAGCCGAACTCCCGCTGCACCTCGTAGAGATCGGTGCCGCGCGGGAAGCGGACCCGGAAGCCCTTCTCCCGCTGAATGTGGGCGTAGTCGTCGAGGCGGCGTCGCTCGTCCAGCGGTTCGGTGGGGCAGGCCCGTTCCAGCAGGTCGTCCAGTTCGAGGGTGTCGCAGTCGGCGATCACCGCGGCGCGACCGTAGAGCACCTGGCTGGTGGTGCGGGTCAGCCCCCACTGCCCGGTCTCGGCCTGGAAGTAGGTCGCGTAACCCATCAGCACCGCGGCGCACGCCAGCACGAAAGCGGCCGTGCGGGCGCCGACCGTGCGCCATCCCACCCGGGTGCGCAGCAGCCGCCACGCCCCGCCGGCGATCAGCAGATACCCCAGGATCGGAACGACCAGCGCCAACGCGACCAGCCGCAACATCACCGCCATCCCCACCAGCAGCCCGGCCAGCGCGGCGCGGCGCGGGTTGGGGGCGCCGGTACCCAGCAGCACCCACAGCAGCGCGACGAGCAGCACCTGCTGCCAGGCGTCGGACATGATCAGCTGCTCGATCTGGATCTGGTAGCCGTCGAGCAGCAGCGGGGCCGCCGCGACCGCCGCCCACCACCGGTTCACGCCGTGGCGCAGCGCCAGCGCGGCGAGCGCGACGGCCGAGAGCACACCGGCCAGGTGCTGGATCGCGGTGACCAGCTCCAGCCCGCCCACCGCCAGGACCGGCGTCAGCACGAACAGCTCGTATCCGATCGGGTTCAGACCGCTGGGGTCGAAGTCGTCGAGGTTGCCCAGGTAGCGGAACGAGTCGACGAACAGCAGCGCGGGCTGATAGGCGAACCAGGCCAGCACCCGCAGCACGACACCGGCCAGGACCAGCGCGCTCAGCAGCCAGTGCCGGCCGATCAACCTGCCGGCACTGCGCAGGACGGCGACCACGCCGCTCAGCTGTTACCGGAGCTCGTCCACTGCACCGTCGGATACAGCTTCTCGGCGTCCACGCGATGCTTGTTCTGCTCGACGATGCCGAACATCGACTCGATCAGGACGTCGGAGAGCAGGTGCGGGTCGAGGCCGAGCCCGACCAAACCGGTGTGCTTGACGTTGTAGTAGTGCTCCTGCAACTCGATGCGCGGGTTGGTCAGGTGCTCGATCTGCACCGGGCCGGGGAACTGATCGGCCACGACGTCGGCGATCTGACGGACCGACATCGACTCGGTCATCTGGTTGAACACCCGGAACTCACCGCGCTCGGCCGGGCTTTCGACAGCCAGCCGGATGCATTCGACGGTGTCGCGGATGTCGATCAGGCCCCTGATCTGATTGCCGGTGCCGTAGACGGTCAGCGGCTCACCGAGCACCGCCTGGATGACGAAGCGGTTGAGCACCGTGCCGAACACGCTGTCGTAGTCGAACCGGGTGGCCAGCCGCGGGTCGAGCGCGGTCTGCGGTGTCTTCTGCCCGTAGACCACACCCTGGTTGAGGTCGGTGACCCGCAGGCCCCAGGCGCGGCAGGTGAACTCCATGTTGTGCGAGTCGTGCACCTTGCTGAGGTGATAGAACGAACCCGGCCGCTTCGGGAACAGCACGCGGTCCTTGCGCCCGTTGTGTTCGAGGTCGAGCCAGCCCTCTTCGATGTCGACGTTGGGCGTTCCGTACTCCCCCATCGTGCCCAGCTTGACCAGGTGGATGTCGCGGTCCAGCTCGCCGATCGCGTACAGCAGGTTCAGGGTGCCGATGACGTTGTTGTGCTGGGTGTACACCGCGTGCGCACGGTCGATCATCGAGTAGGGCGCGGCGCGCTGCTCGGCGAAATGCACGACCGCTTCCGGCTTGAACTCGCGCAGCGTCGCGTACACGAAATCGGCATCGAGCAAATCTCCGGAGTCGACGCCGATCTGCTTGCCCGAGACCTCCTGCCAGGCCGCGACGCGCACGTCCAGGTCTTCGATCGGCACCAAACTGCACACGCCCAGCTCGTCGTCGTAGCCACGCCGGGCGAAGTTGTCGAGCACCGCGACGTCATGTCCGCGATCGGACAGGTGCAGCGCGGTGGGCCATCCGAGATATCCGTCTCCGCCGAGCACGAGAACTCGCAAAACTGCATCCCTTCGCCGGTGGTGTGACCATGAGCGTAAGACACGGTGACAATCGCGTGCACAATTGCGGCAGGACGCGTACCGAAGGCTGGAGGAAGACATGACCGACGATCGGGGCGCGTTCACGGCTGCCACCGGGCGTCAGCTCGAGGCAGCCGGCCGCGACAAACCCCGGTACCGCCGCTATCAGTTCGACCTGATCGCACCGCACTGCGGCGCCACGATCCTCGAGGTCGGCGCCGGCCTGGGCGAGTTCGCCGAGCAGTTCGACGACGTCGACCGGCTGATCCTCACCGACGTCGACCCCGAGGCGGTGGCGATGATGGCGCAGCGGTTCAGCGGTCGGACCGAGGTCGAGACCAGGACGTTGGCGCTGGGTGTCGCTCCGGAGCTCGCCGAGCCGGTGGACTCGGTCGTCGCGATCAACGTGCTCGAACACATCGACGACGACGCGGGCGCGCTGCGATCGCTGGCCACCGCGGTGCGACCCGGCGGCAGCATCGTGCTGTGGGTGCCCGGCTATCAGCAGCTGTACGGGGAGTTCGACCGCCAGGTCGGCCATGTGCGCCGGTACACGCCGGACACGCTGGCCGGCGCGGTGCGCCGGGCGGGGCTGGACGTCGAATTGGTCAAGCCGGTCAACATGCTCGGCGGCATCGCATGGTGGCTGACGGTGCGGCGAGGTGGTTCGACCTCGCCCAACTCGAAGCTGGTGTCGGTCTTCGACCGCTTCGTGGTACCGGTGACGCGGGCGCTGGAGCGGGTGGTGCGGGTGCCGTTCGGCCAGTCGGTGCTGTGCGTGGCACGGACCCCGGTCCAGCCGTGAGATCGGGCCCGCTCCGTCCCCGGTTCCTGCTGTGGGGCCGCTACGCGGGCGCCTCGGTGATCGCCGGGTTGATCAGCGAGGCGGTCTTCCTGCTCACCTACTGGCTGTGGGCATTGCCCGTGCTGGCCAGCGTGCTGGCCTTCGTGGCCGGCGCGGTCCCGAACTACCTGATGAACCGGTACTGGGCGTGGCAGCGTCGCGGCCGGCCGCACCACCGCAGGGAAGTGCTGCCCTACGCGGTGATCGTGGTGATCACCGCGATCACCGCGATCGCGGTCACCACGGCCGCCGACAACTGGGTGCGCGGCCACATCGACTCGCACGCCTGGCAGGTCGTCCTGGTGGGAGCGTCGTTCCTGGGTACCTACGGCGCGATGTTCGTGCTGAAGTTCGTGCTCTTCGACCGGTTCATCTTCGTCGACCGGACAGCACGTACTCCCGGAACCACGTCTGCGTCATGACCCGGGCGTAGTGCGCGCCGTAGATCACGTCGACGCCCTTCTTGCTGCCGCCGTGTGCCCGGCGGCGCATCGTCATCGGCACCTCGAGCACCCGCGCGCCCCGGGCGGTGACTCCGAGCAGCAGTTCCGAGGACTGGTACTGCGGCTCGGTGAGCGTGACCGTCCCGGCCAACTCGGCGCGCATCGCCCGGAACCCGAACGAGGTGTCGGTGATGTGCCGCCAGGTCAGCAGGCTGGCCAGCACCGCGAAGAACCGCACCCCCAGCCAGCGGAACCGGCTGTCGGAGTCATGCCGGCCCAGCCGCCGCGACCCGGTGACGAAGTCGGCCCGGTCCTCGATCAGCGGCGCCACCAGCCTGTCCAGTTCGGCGCCGTCGTACTGGCCGTCGGCGTCGGTGGTCACCACGAACCGCGCGCCGCCCCGGGCGGCGAGCCGGTAGCCCAGCCGCAACGCCGCGCCCTGGCCACGGTTGCGCGGTGCCACGCAGGTGTAGGCGCCGTGCCCGCAGGCGACCTCGGCGGTGCCGTCGCTGCACCCGTCGTCGACGACGAGGACGTCCACCGACATGCCACAACAGCGGTCCGGCAGTTCGGCCAGCACCGCACCGATGCCGTCGGCTTCGTTGTAGGCCGCGATGACGACCACCAATTCGGCCAGGGCCAGCCCCGGATAGCGCTCGTCGAACTCCGCGACGGCGCGAGCATCGACGTCGTCGGGGTAGTCGGCCAGCCGGGTCATGAACCGGCGACGTGGTCGAGGAAGTAGCGCCAGGTGCTCTCCAGTCCGTCGGCGAGCTCCACCGTCGGCCGGTAGCCGATCGCCTCCGCGCTGTGCGAGACGTCGACCACCACGGCGGGCATCTCGCCCTGCTGGGCCGCGACGTGCCGGGCGGGCAACGGCCGCCCGGTGACCGCGCGGACGGTGTCGACGAGCTCGAGCACCGACACCGACCGTCCCGCGCCGACGATCGCGGTGCCGGTGTAGCGGCTGTCCCGGCCGAGCAGCACCGCCCGGGCGACGTCGTCGACGTGGACCAGGTCCCGGCGCTGGGTGCCGTCGCCGTAGATCGTGACGGTCGCGCCGTCCAGCGCCGCGCGCATCAACCGCGGCACGAAGCTGTCCTTGAGCGCCATACCCGGTCCGTAGACGTTGCTGAACCGCAGCGCGCAGGTCGTCATCCCGTAGGCCCCGGCGTAGCCGGACAGCAGCATCTCGCAGGCGGCCTTGGTCGCGCCGTAGGGAGTCAGCGGCCGCAACGGCAGCTGTTCGGTGATCGTCGCCTCCCCCACGTCGCCGACCACCGCGTTCGTCGAGGCCAGCAGGAACTGGCCGACGTCTCGGGTGCGCGCCAGCTCGAGCAGCTCCTGGGTGACCGCGACGTTATCGGCATAGGTCTGGACGGGGCGTTGCACCGACCGCAACACCGACGTGGCGGCAGCCAGATGGATGACAGCCTGCGTTCCGGTCGTCACGGCAGTGGCGGCAATCCCGGGGTAGCCGAGCTCGCCGTCGACGTATCGCACGCCGTCGAGCCGGTTCGTGGGGACCTCGCGATCCACGATGGTCACCGGGATCTCCCGGTCGATGAGCGCCCGTACCACCGCCTGGCCGATGAAGCCGCAACCACCTGTGACGAGTACCGGCCCGCCGTGTTCTGAATCCACGGCGGTCAACATAGCGTGCCGGGTCAACTCCTGTGGCTGCGCAGATGCTCCTCTTTGGCGTTGCCGACGATGCGATCCGGAGCCAGGAAGGCCTGCCCGATCTCGACGGCCCGGCGCAGACCGTCGCGGGCGGGTGCGTTGTGGTCGCCCTCGACGTCGACGATGAGGTGGCTGGCCACATCGGTGATGCCGCAGTAGGCGAAGGCCAACCGGTCGGCCCGTTCCACCCGGCGATGCATGGCCGCGATCTCATCGGGGAGGGGCCCGCCCCAGAAGTGAGCATGGTCCTCGCGGGTGAACCGGGGGTCGAATCCCTCGGCGTGCAGGTCGAGCACGTCGAGGGAATGGCCGCCGTCGCGGAACGGTCGGTGGAACGCGTCCATCACCGCGGCCGGGTACCGATCGCCGAAAGGGTGTGCGTAGACGGTGAGCAGGTGCACTCCATGACCTCCGATCGGTGGCGGGTCCGAATGTCGCAACGGCGCCGCCCCAGCAGCGACACCGGGCGCGGCGCAGATATTCCGGGGAGTACCTGCGTCGGCGGCGTCATGAAGCGAGTGGAGTTCGATGACGGGACTTCGACGACGAGACGAGGAGCGCGATGACTTCGGACAGGCACCCCCGCACTGCCCTCACCGACGAGGACCTCGGCGCCTCGGCGAGGGGATGGTGGCGGATCAGTAGGGTGGGCTCGTGGCTGCGCAGGCGTCACCCGCACACGGACGCCGTCGACGGTGCCGATTCTGACCATGCCGGCGGCGGTGGCCGACGCGCTCGTACGCGCGTTCGCCGCCACCGTCGACACCGCACCCGCCGCGGCCGTCCGGTTACCCGACATCCCCGGCGACACAACCCAGGTCACCATCCCCACCCGGCACGGTGACGCGGCGGCCACCGTCTACCGTCCGCCCACCGGCACGCCTCACCCACCGGTGTACGTCAACCTGCACGGCGGCGGCTTCGCGGTCGGCCACCCGGAGCAGGACGATCCGTGGTGCCGCTATCTCGCCGCGAACGCCGGTGTGGTGGTGATCAATCCCGACTATGTGCTGACCCCACGTCACCGGTTCCCGGCAGCATGCCATCAGGTCTACGACATCGTCTGCTGGGCAGCCGGTTCCGGTCGTGACTGGGACGGCGACCGGCTGTGCGTGGGCGGTCAGAGCGCGGGCGGGAACCTCAGTGCCGCCGCCGCCCGGCTGGCGCACGAGAACGGCGGCCCGCGCGTCGCGCTGCAGGTGCTGCACTACGCCCCCCTCGACCTGGTGACCTCCACGTGGGACAAGCCGTCACCTCGCGGTCGCCGGGCGGTGCTCACGCCGTGGATGGGTGAGGCGTTCGACACCGCCTACATCCCCACCCGGTCCCGGCGCCGGGATCCGCTCGCGTCGCCGGCCTGGGCGGACAACGCCGCCGGCATCGCCGGGATCGCACCCGCACTGATCATCGCCGCCGAATACGACCGGCTCCGCGACGAAGCCCGCCAGTACGCACGCGCGCTCGAACAGGTCGGGGCGTTGGCCGGGTATCACGTGGTTGCGGGCGCCGACCACGGCTACAACCTGCGCGGTGACGCGGTCGAGCAGACCGATCGAACCTATTCGCGCATCGTCGACCATGTCCGGCGCGCCACCGGCTCGCCGGACTGAGAGGTCACCGGGCCGGTTACGTCGGCAGCCCCGCCAGCGCGGCGCCGACATCGCGTGACTCCCACAGGCTCAGCACGTTGGTCAGCATCTGCAGTGGCGCACGGACACTCTCGTGGTCGCGGATGTCCGGGTGGCGCCGGTCGGTCACCTGTTCGGGCGCCGACAGCCTGCCGGAGATCCGCGCGGGCACGTCGAGCAACCAGATCACCCCCATCAGCGAGGTGTAGAGCAGGACCTGCCGTGCCAGCAGTCCGCGGTCCAGGTCGGGCCCTCCGGCGGCGTGGAACTCGGCGCAGAACAGCTCCAGCAGTTCCTCGAAACGGCCGGCCAACACCTCGTCGCCGGCGGCCGACAAGGCGCCCCAGACCGCCATCGCGACGTTCATCTGGCTCACACAGCCCCAGTCCATCAGGCCGCAGCGCAGCTCGCCGTGCTCGGTCCAGAACCAGGCGTTGTCGACGTTGGCGTTCCAGTGGCACAGCGCGATGTGCTCGTCGGCGGACTCCAGGTCCTGCCAGATGGCCTCAGCCCGGGCGAGTACCTGCGGTGCCTGCTCGCCGAACCGTTTCAGGAATGCCGGGGCCCGGACCGGGGCGGGCAGCAGAGCCGGGCGGTCGCCGACGAACTCGATGAGGCGACCCACCCGGCGCCCCAGCTGCTCCGGGGTGATCGTGGGCGGCTCGCCGACGGTGGCGTTGCGCAGGTCGACCGGGAACTGCGCGGTCAGGTGCGGCGGCAGCCGGCCGGCCCGGTGGGTGCCGGCCAGCCGGCCCAGCGCGGTGAAGATCGCCCGGTAGTGCTGCACCGGGTCGGGCATCTCGTAGTCCAGGCACTTGTGGTACTGCGGCTCGATTCCGTTGCTGCCGTAGCTGATTCGCTCGCTGATCAGGATGCCGGTTCCGGACTCCCGGTGGTAGTCGGCGAACTGGTTGCGCGGCACGGCGATCGGGAACTCCGGCGCCGTCGACAACGCGGCGAAGGTCACCTCGGAGGCCATCTGGGTTCGGCCGCGGTCCCGCAGAGGATCGTCGAAGTCGCGGGAGAACTTGACGAACAGCTCGGTGCACAACCCGGCCTGCGGGCGGCGGTATCCGACGTCGAGGAGCGCTTTGCGGCCGGTGCTCCCGCCGCCGACTTCCCGGTAGCCGGTGATCCGGGTGACGGCGTTGTCGGCGGCCAGCACGCCGAACTCGTGAAAGGCCTCGGTGAGAAACGCGGCACCGCCGGCGTGCAGGGTGGCGGGGTCGGCGGGGGTGCGCAGCGCGAAACCGTCACCGCTGAACCAGTTGCCGCTCATCCGGTCGGCCATCCGCGCCGGCCCACCGACGACTCCTACCAGCCCGCGTTGCGGGCCAGGTCGATGGCGTACTGGCTGACGAAGGTGCCGGCGCTGGGCGCGCCCCGGCACGCCCCGTCGGACTCACCGGGTCGCTTGACCCACAGGAAGGCGTCGACCGTCGGGTTCCCGGTATCGGTGGTGGGGCGCACGCCGAGGGCCCGGCCGCTGGGGTTGCACCAGTACAGGTCGTCACCCTCGACGGGGCCGGCGCCGTTGCGCGAGGTGTCGATCACGTAGTGCGATCCGTTGGTCATGCCCGAAATCGCCTGGCCGTAGCCCATGGACTCCTCGGTGGTGAAGAAGTTCGCGGTGTTGAGGCTGAAGCCGCGGGCCTTGGCCACGCCGACCCGGTTGAGCCGGTCCGCCATCACGTCGGCGGCGACCCAGCGGGAGTGCCCCCCGTCGACGTAGACCGCCGTGGCCGGATTGCGGGTGAGGGTGTCGACGGCATAGGCGATGAGGTCGAAGCGCTCCTGTTGCTGCGCCGGAGACAGGCAGTCGGCCATGGCCAGCGCGTCGGGTTCGAGGATCACCGCGGCCGGACCCGTGCCGATCGCTGCGGCGACACCGTCGATCCACGCCCGGTAGGCGCCGCCCGAGCCGAACCCGCCCGCCGCGTAGCTGCCGCAGTCGCGGTTGGGGATGCCGTACAGCGCCAGGACCGGCATGGTGCCGGCCGCCTGAGCGGTCGCGATGTACTTCGCGTCCACCGCCGGTGTCGAGATGTGGTCCATCCAGTACGCGGTCGGGGTGTTCACCACAGCGGCCAGCAGCGGATCGGGGTTGCTGCCGGCCGCGCGCATCCCCTTCGAGTGGGGGTTGACGTAGAAGGGCAGCCCCACCAGCGGGTTCGCTTCACTTGCCAGGCGCACCGCCGGCGCGTCACCAGAGCGGACCGGGGCCACGGCGGCGCCCAGTGCGGCCACCACCGCCACGGTCAGGAAAGGGGCGATCCACCGCGCGACCGCGCGAGCAGCTGAGAACGTCACGTCAGGAAACGTAGTGCGGCTTCGCAGTGATCGCCAAACGCTCGTTCTGGCTGCCGCCCCCGGCATCGCCCGCGCATCGTTTGGCCTGGGCCTGGTCACGGGTATGCCCCGGTCAACACCGGAGTTCGCCGAGGAGGCCGCATGCTCGCACTGCTGAGTTCGCCCGTTCGTCGCTGGGTGCTGACGGCGCTGCTGGTGCCGGCGGTGGCGCTGGTGCTGAGGAAGCTGGCCCGGTTCCTGCAACGCCGCAACGACGGAGAACCGACGACGCCGTCTCGAACCCTGTTCCGGCTCTCGTCGGGGCTGCGCCGGCTCAGCGGCAAGAAGCCGGACACCGAAGAATCAGCAGACTCCGCTGCGGCCGACAGCGGCCGGGACCGCGACGACAAGCCGTGGTCGGCCTGATCCCCGGGCGGGTGCGCGGCCCGGAGCGCGACCGTTTCATGGCCTTACCGTGACCTTATTTTCCCCTTATTTTTCTTAAAAATGGGTGTAGGGTGGCGAAGACCGGCCGCCCGTGGAGTCCCGGGTCCGGCCGTCGAAACGGAAGGAGTCGCCATGGCACTCACACCCGAACAGATCGTCCTCGTCACCGCGGCGTCACGGGGCATCGGCGCCGAGGTCGCGTCGCAGTTCGCCGACCCCGGTACGCACGTCATCGTCAACTACCGCGAGAAATCCCGGCACGCGGAGTCCATTGCCGACACGATCCGCAGCCTCGGCGGCCATGCCTCGACCATCGCGGCCGACCTCTGCGACGACGCCGAGGTCGCGAGGATGATCGAGGCCATCGGCACCCGATTCGGCCGGCTCGACACCCTGGTCCTCAACGCACCCGGGGGCCTGGACGTGGATGCCGACCCCGGCTACGCGATGCGGCTCAACCGCGACGCGACCAAGCGACTCGCGACGCTCGCGTTGCCGCTGATGCCGATCGGTGCGCGCATCGTGTTCGTCACCAGCCACCAGGCGCACTTCTTCCCCGACAAAGCGGTGCCGAAGGGCTACGCCGCGGTCGCCGTGAGCAAGCGCGCCGGCGAGACCGCGCTCTACGCGATGCGGCCGGAGTTCGAGCGGTCCGGTATCCACTTCACCGTGGTCTCCGGCGACATGATCGACAGCACCACCATGGTGCGGCTGTTGCAGCGCCGCGATCCCGAGGTGGTGGACGTGCGCCGGGCGCAGACTCCGCTTCCGGCCGTCGACGAGTTCGCCGCGGCGATCGTCAACGCCGCGACGGCCACACCCGCCCCGGGCGTGGTCTACCTCGGCGGCGCCGACTACCTGATGACCGCCTGACCGGGATCGGGCCGGACGCCTCCACCCACCGGCACGACAAACTCACTGATCTGTCTCATCTGCGAGACGGACTCAACTAGTTGTTGCTCTCTGCTGTGACTCCTGCTACACCTTGTGGATCAGAGTGATCTATCACACATCAGGCGGGAGGCGGCATGAGTCGTCCATCAGACCCGGGAGAGTCACGGCCCGCGGCGGGGTACGCGAAGTTCATCGGCCGAGTGGGCGCCCTCGCGCTGTTCCTGGGCGTCGGATCCGTGCTCGGCGTGCCCGGCACCGCCCACGCCGACACCGACGGCTCGTCGTCGGAGTCCGCAGAGTCGTCCTCGTCGGCATCCTCCTCGTCGGCGGCGTCCTCGGAGGCGGCGAGCGACGCGTCGACCGCTGACTCCACCGCGTCGACGCAACCGTCCAAGGCCGACTCCCGCAGGTCCAGCTACACGGCGCGGACACCCCGGTCCGCAGCCACCGACGACCCCGCCGAGGCGGCCCGCGACACCGACGACACCGACACCGCCGACGACATCGATATCGACGATGCGCCGGACGACCAGCTGAACCCTGTCACCGCGGACACCGAGGATGCCGGTGACACCGAGGACGGCGAGGACCTGCTGTCGGAGTCGGAGTCCGATTCCCCGGAGGCCACCCCCGGCGGCACCGAGACGTCGGCGACCGTCACGGTCGAGGCGCCGGCGGTGGCCACGTTCGCCCCCGCCGAGGCCGACGACCCGGCGGCCCCGGTCACCTCGCCCGCGGACTGGGGGCTGGTGGCCTACAGCCGCCGCCACACCGACGCCGAGAGCACACCGCAAGCCGCCGCCGCGCAGAGCGTGGCCGTCACCGAGACCACCCATCCGCAGACCACGTTGAGCAACCAGGTCAGCCCGCTGGGCACCCCGGAGCAGATCGCCCGGGAGAAGATCGCGATGCAGACCTCGCGGTCACTGCCGGTGGCGTTGGTGAAGTTCGCCCTGCGGTTCGGCTTCCTGTCGGCGGCGCAGCACCAGTTCGCCCTGGTCGGCGGCCCGGACGCGGCGAATCGGGCCGCGCTGGACAACGCGATCGACGAATACGCCCTGGCGGCGTCCTTCCAGCAGCAGATCCTCAACCCGATGGATCCGGCGGTGGTCACCCAGGTCGCACCGCCGCACAGCTGGTACGGGATCGACGTCGGCGGCTCACGGCTGCTCTACGACAACCCCGACACCATCTACCGGTTCATCCCGGTGAACAAGACCGCCGAGTACGTGCTCACCGGCCGCATCTACGAGGGCATCCCCGCCGACACCACCTTCAGCGTGCTCGAGGGCACCGCCGGCACGACCTCGACGATCCTGTCCCTGCAGGATCTCGAGGTCAGCGACGACGGCACCTTCGTCATCACCGTCAGCGGCGCTCCCGCGGCCCCCGGACAGACCAATCATCTCCAGCTGACCTCGACCTCGACGCTGGTGGCAGCCCGCAACACGCTGGGCGACTGGGATGTCGAGGAGCCGATGGAGCTCGCCGTGCACCGGGTCGGCGGGCCGCCCAACAGCCTGTTCGCCCAGCTCGGCGGTTTCGTCCTGCTCGGCTCACTGGTCAACGACAATCCTGGGCTGGCTTCGGTGCTGTCGCTGATCCCGCCGCTGGGCATCGCCGAGTCACGCCCCGTGCGCGGCACGCTGACCGCCCTGCTCATGCTGGTCCGGGGATCCGAGCAGGCCAAGTACATGGCGCTGGCGACGACCGACACCGAGACCGGTGAGCTGCGGCCACCCAACGTGATGACCCAGCCGGCCAGCAACGCGGAGTTCCTGGCCAACCAGTTGCAGAGCAACGGTTACTTCCAGCTCGCCGACGACGAGGCGCTGGTGCTGACCATCGACGAGGGAAACGCCGGGTTCTTCACCGTTCCCGTCTACAACGACTGGACGATCACCGACGACTACTGGAACGAGCAGGCCAGCCTGAACGACGATCAGGCACTGGCCAACCCGGACGGCACCTACACCCTGGTGGTCTCGATCGCCGATCCCGGTGTGGCGAACTGGATTTCCACCGGCGGGCTGCATCAGGGGATCATCTCGATGCGATTCCAGAACCTGGACCCCGATTCTCCCGAGATGCCCACGGTTGCGTCGGTGGTGGTCAAACTCGAGGATCTCGACGAGCACCTGCCCGCCGGCACGGTGTACTACACCCCGGAACAGCGAGCGGCACAGTTGGCCGCCCGCAAGGCGGGCTACGACCGACGCTGGGCGCCCTACCCGCAGGCCTGAGTCGCCCGGCGCCGGTGCCGGCCGAAGACGCCGCGAGCCGGACTCGTGTTCCGCTCACTGGACGGTCCGATTCGCGTTGGCCCGCCGACCAATAGAGTCGGCCCCGGTCCAGCGGCGGAGGAAACCTGATGACGACAAGCACGCGCACGCACACCGTCGATCTCCTGGTAATCGGATCCGGCACCGGAATGGCGGCCGCGCTGGCGGCGAGCGAACTCGGCATGTCGACGCTGGTGGTCGAGAAGACGCGATACGTGGGCGGTTCGACCGCGAAGTCCGGCGGAGCGTTCTGGGTGCCCGCCAACCCGGTGCTCGAGCGATCCGGATCCACCGACACCCTCGCCGACGCGGGCCGCTATCTGAGCACCCTGGTCGGTGACGCCGCACCGCGAGAACGGTTCGAGAGCTTCCTGACGCACGGCTCCGCGACCATCGAGATGCTCGACCGCACCACCCCGATGAAGTTCAGCTGGGCCAAAGGCTATTCCGACTACCACCCGGAGCTGCCCGGAGGCACCGTGGTCGGACGGACCTGTGAGTGCCGCCCGTTCAATGCCTCGGTGCTCGGGAGACACCGCAAGACGCTTCGCCCCGGGATCTTGAAGCCACCGATCCCGATGCCCGTCACCGGTGCCGACTACCGCCTGATGAATCTGCTGACCAGCTACCCGCAGAAAGCGCTGCCGCGCATGCTGTTACGTGTATTCCAGGGCGTCGGAGGGCTCCTGGTGGGCCGCCGCTACGTGGCGGCGGGTCAGGCACTGGCAGCTGGTATGTATGCCGGGGCGCTGCGGGCCGGCATCCCGGTGTGGACCGAGACCGGGCTCGACGAACTCGTCGTCGACGGGGGGCGCGTCACCGGCGCCGTGTTGACGCGACAGGGACATTCGGTGACGGTGACCGCACGCCGCGGGGTCCTGCTGGCCGCGGGCGGCTTCGACCACAAGATGGAGTGGCGGCACAAGTACCAGTCCGAGGAAGTCGGTGCGGGGCTCAGCCTCGGGGCCGAGGGGAACACCGGCGACGCGATCCGCGTCGCCCAGGACGTCGGGGCCGACATCGCGCTGATGGACCAGGCGTGGTGGTTCCCGGCGTTCGCCCCGCTCCCGGGTGCCGAGCCGCCCATGATGCTCGCCGAGCGGTCGCTGCCGGGTTCGCTCATCGTCGATCAGAACGGTTCTCGCTTCGTCAACGAGGCGTGCGACTACATGTCCTTCGGCCAGCGCGTCCTGGCGGCCGGCCGGATGGGCAACCCGATCGAACAGATGTGGCTGATCTTCGACCAGAAGTACCGCAACAGTTATCTGATGGCCGGAGAACTGTTCCCGCGCATGCCCATCCCGAAGTCGTGGTATCAGGCCGGCATCGCCTACCGGAGCCATGATCTGGCCGGCCTCGCAGCACAGATCGGGCTGCCGGCCGAGACGTTCGCCGCCACGATGGCGCGCTTCAACCGTCAGGCGGCCGCGGGTGAGGACCCCGACTTCGCCCGGGGGCGCAGCGCCTACGACTGGTACTACGGTGACCCGACCAACAGACCGAACCCCAATCTGCGCCCGGTGCAGCACGGCCCGTTCTACGCGGTTCGGGCGGTGCTCAGCGATTTGGGGACCTGCGGTGGGCTGCGCGCCGACGCACAGGCGCGGGTGCTGCGTGAGGACGGCAGCGTCATCGAGGGACTGTATGCGGCCGGCAACACCGCGGCGAACGCATTCGGGACCACGTATCCGGGTGCCGGGGCGACGATCGGCCAGGGGCTGGTCTTCGGCTACCTGGCTGCGCGCCACGCCGCGCAGCAGCCGCGCTCCTAGCACCCCTCGGCGTGCGACGGTGCCGGCCAGGCCGACACCGCGGCGGGTATCGGCGTCCGGGGCCGCCCGGCGGGCGGGTTAGTGTGCTGTGGTCGGCCTCCGCAACCAGCCGGCAGAAAAGTTGGACGAATCCATGACCGAACCGTCGGCACTCGAAGCGCGGGTGGGCCACTACTACCAGATGGACGACCCCTACCTGGTCGGCCGCGAGAAGGTCCGCGAGTACGCCCGAGCCGTGCAGGACTACCACCCGGTCCACTGGGATGTCGCCGCCGCCGAGAAGCAGGGGTATTCGGGTCTGGTGGCCCCGGTGACGTTCACCTCCGTCCCGGGCATGACCTGCAATCGCCGGATGTTCGAAGAAGTGGTGGTCGGATACGACACCTACATGCAGACCGAAGAGGTCTTCGAACAGCATCGTCCGATCGTCGCCGGCGACGAACTGCGCATCGACGTCGAACTCACCTCGGTGCGCAAGATCGCCGGCCGGGACCTGATCACGGTCACCAACACCTTCACCGACACCGTGGGCGAGCGGGTGCACACGCTGCACACCACCGTCGTCGGTGTCACCGCCGAGGACGTCGACCCGGCGATCAAGGCGGCCGTACACCGCGCGATGATGCACGACGTCGACATCATGAGCGTCGGGGCGTCCGACGCCGCCTACCAGAAGACGGTCCGTCCCGAGGGCGAGGTCCGCATCGCCGAGGCCGGCGCCACCCGCACCCCGGGTACGCCGTTGTTCGAGGACGTCAAGGTGGGTCACGAGTTGCCCGCCCACCACACCCGGCTGTCCCGCGGCGACCTGGTCAACTACGCCGGCGTGGCCGGCGACGCCAACCCGATCCACTGGGACGAGGGGATCGCCAAGCTGGCCGGGCTACCCGACGTGATCGCCCACGGGATGCTGACCATGGGCCTGGGCGCGGGGTTCGCCTCGTCGTGGTCAGGCGACCCCGGCGCGGTCACCCGCTATGCGGTGCGGCTGTCCGCCCCGGCGATCGTGTCGGCCGCCGAGGGCGCCGACATCGAATTCGGTGGCCGGATCAAGTCGCTGGACCCGGCCACCCGCTCGGGCGTGGTCATCGTCACCGCGAAGTCGGGGACCCGCAAGATCTTCGGGCTCGCGACCATGCAGATGCGCTTCGGCTGACCTCACTCGGCGGCGAATCCGGCCGCCACCACCGCCTCGTGGAATTGGTCGCCCTGCTCGATGAAGTCGACTGTGACGCGGTCCAGGTCCGCGCCACACAACGGGTTCGGCGAGGTGTAGTCGGCTGACACCGAGTACGCCACACTGCGTCCGGCGGTGACCGGCTGCATCGGGTCGAACCCGGACATCTGCATCCGCTCCATCGCACCGGCCGCGCGTCCGTCGATCAGCAGTTCCACGTCGCCCACCACGTCGAACATGCCTGTCCCCGTGCCGGTCCGGGTGAATCGCACGGTGATTTCGTGCCGGCCGGGGGTGATCGGTTCGGACGAGCAGACGGCCTGCTCCGTCCCGTCGTGGTTGCAGACGTAACGCAGCCGGCCCTCGGCGAGGTAGAGCACGTGGCCGCCGGACCTGCTGCCCTGGGAGAACACCACCCCTGTCGGCTCCGGGTCGGTGATCGAGACGGTTGCGCGCAGCACGAACGACCGCCCGCGCACCAGTCCGCTCATCGGTGTCTGCGCCGCCGGGGTGTCGGGGTAGAAGACCGCCTGCGACGCTGAGCCCGCCAGGTCGACCAGCCCGCGTTCGATGAGCTCGAACACACTGAGATCGTTGAGCGGGTAGGCGCTGTGCCGAGCCGCCTCTTGGCGCCACAGCGATTTGAGTTCTGTGAGTTTGTCGGGGTATTCGTCGGCCAGGTCGTGCATCTGGCTGCGGTCGGTGTCGATGTGGAACAGTTCCCAGCGGTCCTGCGAGAACCGCGACCAGCCGGGCCGTCCCGGGACGGCCGAGGTCGGCGGGTGCACGGCGCTGGCGAACCAGCCGTCGTGCCAGATTCCCCGGGTGCCCATCATCGAGTAGAACTGGGTGCGCTTGGCCCGGTCGGTGTCCGGGTCACGAAGCGCCGCAGCGAAACTGACTCCTTCGAGTGGGCGCTGGGCGATGCCTTTGACCGTGCCGGCGGTGGGCAGGCCCAGCAGCTCGTAGACCGTCGGGGTGACGTCGCTGACGTGGGCGTAGTGCTCCCGCACCTCGCCGCGTGCGGGCAGGCCGGCGGGCCACGAGACGATGCACGGGTCGGCGATGCCGCCTTCGTGCGAGGCGAACCGCTTGAACAGCTTGTAGGGCGTGTTGAACGCCATCGCCCAGCCGTTGGAGTAGTTCATCTTCGTTCCCGGGCCGCCGAATTCGTCGATCCTGTCCGGCGTGGGCTCGGCGGACATCCCTCCGCGCAGCGGCACGAACTCGTCGAGGGTACCGGTGGGCCCGCCCTCGCCGCTGGCGCCGTTGTCGGACATCACGACGATGATGGTGTTGTCCAGCTGGCCGGTCGCCTCGAGATGGTCGAGGATGCGGCCGATCTGGGCGTCGGTGTAGCTCAGGAAGCCGGCGAACACCTCACACATCCGGCTCGAGACCCGCTTCTGGTCCTCCGAGAGCGAGTCCCACGGGGTGACGGTGTCGTGTTCGGGCCACGGCAGTCCCTCGGCACTGGTGGCCTCGGCGTAGGGGTTCATCGGCGACAGTTCGGTGCTCTCGGGCAGCAGTCCGAGGTCCTTCTGATTGTCGAGCACGATGTCGCGGTAGCGCTCATAGCCCATGTCGAAGCGGCCCTTGTACCGGTCGGCCCACTCGGCGTCGACCTGGTGCGGCGAGTGCCCGGCGCCGGGGCACAGATACATGAACCACGGCTTGTCCGGCGCCGCCGACCGGTGCTCGCGCAGGAACCCGATCGCGTTGTCGGCGAGGTCTTTCGACAGGTGATAGCCCTGCTCGGGGCTGGCCGGCGGGTCGATCGGGCGGCTGTCGCTGACCAGGCTCGGATACCACTGGTCGGTCATCCCGTCGAGGAAGCCGTAGAACCTGTCGAAACCCCGGCTCAGCGGCCAGTACCGCCGCGAGCCGGCCGCGTGACAGTCCTCGGGCGGGGTGAGATGCCACTTGCCCACCGCGTATGTCGACCAACCCTGTTCGGCGAGTACCTCCGGCAGCAGCGCGGTGTCGGACGGGATGCGTCCACTGTGCCCGGGATAGCCCTGCGCCATGTTCACCACCGAAGAAACCCCCACCGAGGTGGCGTTGCGGCCGGTCAACAACGCTGCCCGGGTCGGTGAGCACAGCGCGGTGGTGTGGAACTGCGACAACCGGATCCCGCGGTCGGCGATGCGCTTCATGTTGGGCATGTCGACCAGACCGCCGAAGCAGTCCCACGTCGCGATCCCGATGTCGTCCCACAACAGGTACAGCACATTGGGCGCCCCGTCGGGTGCGCTCGGCGCCCGGTAGGGCGCCCAGTCGGGCACCGAGTTGCGGATGTCCTGGTTGACCGTTCCCTGAAATTCCATGCTGTCGTCCTTGATTCTGCTAGAGCGCCGCGAGGGCGGGTTGGTCGGTGAGTTCGCTGGGGCTGTCGGCTCTGGGTGGTTGGTCGGCCTTCATGAGCCACGGGTGGATGCGGGGCCCCACCAGCGCGACGAACAGCATCAGTCCGACGCCGACCCACAGTTCGGCGTGTGCGAGCACGCCATCGAGAGCGAGTCCGGCGGCGAGTGCGAGGCCGACCAGTGCGACTTTGGCCAGCAGGAACCGGCCGATCGGGTGGTGCGCGACCCGCCGGCCGCGCCGTGCGGCCGCCCGGCGTATCAGTTCGGCGATCAGCATCACCACGGCCAGCAGTGCGATGAGGCGCACCGCGTGCTCGATCGGTGACCCGTCACCCTGAACCAGCCACAGCGATCCGATCTTGAGTCCGGCAGCGAGGTAGGCCGCACGGATCAGGAGGTGCCGCGGTATCCGCCTCCACAATTCTGTCATGACTGACACGATATGGAAAACTGTCAGTCATGACAAGAGCTCGTTATGGAGGTGTTACCTCCCCCTCCGTATCGCCGATTGACCCGGCTTCCCAACAGGATTGCCACCGCGTCGCGACGTCCACGCCCCCGAGCGCAGAGCGCATAGACTCCCTGTTCAGCGGCCCTGGAGTCGTCACCGGCAGGCGCGACCCGAGGAGGCAGGTAGTGCGACTCGGGGATTCCGCCGAACAGCGCCGCGCGATCCGGCTCCAGCGAAGCCCGACCCGGGTGTGACCACGCATCGCAGCGACGAACGCGCCGGCCTCTCGGGCGGGCGTCCGGTGTCGTCCCGGGTTGGCGCGTACTTCGGTCTGCTGCAACTGGTGTTCAACCTGAGTTGGGTCATCTACGTCATCTATCTGCCCCAACTGGCCGCCCAGGCCGGCATCGACGCGTCGTGGGTGCCGTGGATCCTGGTGGCCGACCAGCTGATCTTCGTGCTGTGCGACTGGGCGACCGGGCTGGCCTCGGACACCGTCGCCGGCGTCGTCGGCCGACTGGGCAAGATCGTCGCCGCGGTGACCGCGGTGTCGGCGCTGGCATACCTGCTGCTCCCCCTGGTCACCGACCTCGGTCCGGGCCTGTTCCTGGTGTTGGTCGCGACGTGGGCGGTCACCTCCTCGGCCCTGCGGGCACCGCCGCTGACGTTGATCGGCCGCTACACCCCACCCGATCAGCAGCCCCGGCTCGGCTCGCTGTTCCTGCTCGGTCTGGGCCTCTCCAGCGCCGCCGCACCGTTTCTGGGGATGTGGGCCACCGCCTACGACCCCCGAATCATGTTCGCCGCGTCGGCCGTATCGGTCCTCGTGGTGACCGGGTCCATCGTGTGGGCCGAACGCACGCTGGCCCGCACCGCACCGTCGGCCGAGTCGGCGCCCCCGCTACCGCCGGCCCCCTTCACCCGGTTCCTGGTCGCGGTCCTGCTGCTCGGCATGGCCTACCAGGTGCACGCCTTCATCAATTCCGGGCCGCTGTTCCTCCGATTCGTCGGTCCGCCCGAGCTGCAGAACCTGCTCTCGCTGTTCTGGATCGGCTTCAGCGTGGCGATGCTGCCTGCGTCGTTGCTGACCAAGAGGTTCGGTGGCCTGCCCGTCATGGCGACCGGGGCGCTGCTGGCCGCCGCGGCGGCGACGGTGGCCTGGCTGGCCGGCGACGTGCTGGTACTCGGCATCGCCCAGTTCGTCTGCGGCAGTTGCTCGGGTGCGGTCACCATGAGCGCCGTCGCCGCGGCGCTGCGCTGGGGCCACGCGGGCAGGGAGGGCCGGGCGGTCGGGGCGATGTACTCGGTGCTGGCAATGGCCGCGCTGGTCCGCATCGCGGTGGTGGCCGGTCATCTCGGCGGCGGCGGCGCGCAAATGCAGGCGCTGCTGTGGCTGCCGGTCACGGCGTGGCTGCTCGCCGGTCTGTTGCTGCTGCCGACGGTTCGGCAGACCTTCGCCGCTGACGGCGCAGCACAGTAGGCCTCAGTGCACCTCGGTCATCCCGGTCATCTCGGGGGGTGGCCGGGTGAATCCACGGGTCAACCACGCCAGGTACACCGCACCGATCAGCGCCCAGGATCCGCCGACCACGAGCGCGTCGGCGTCGAGGTGGGTCAGCAGGTAGATGTCCACGGCAGCGCCCACCAACGGCAACAGCACGTAGCGCCACAGCGGCAGCGATTGCCCCCGGTTGCGCACGAAGTAGGCCACCACGGCGAGGTTGACCAGGGAGAAGGCGGTGAACGCACCGAAGTTGATGAACGACGTCGACGACGCGACGGTCAGCAACAGCGCCGCCGACCCGATCGCCCCGGTGAGCACGATGTTGAACACCGGGGTCCGGAAGCGGGCCGAGACCATCCCGAACACGCGGCGCGGCAGCACACCGTCGCGCCCCATCGCGAACAGCAACCGCGACACCGCCGCCTGAGCGGCCAGCCCGGAGGTGAACTGCCCGACCACCAGTGCGGCCAGGAACACGGCGCCGAACAACGACCCGCCGACGGTGTAGGCGATGTCCTCGGCCAACGAGTTCGCGTCGGCGAAGTCGGCTCCCGGCGCGACCAGGCTGACGGTGTAGGCGACCACCACGAAGATGCCGCCGCCGATGAGCGCCACCAGCACGATCGCCTTCGGAACGGTGCGCGACGCGTCGTGGATCTCCTCGGTCAGCGTGCTGATCGCGTCGAAGCCCAGAAACGAGTAGGCGGCCACCGCCGCACCCGCGGCGATCGCCGAGAAACCGCCGTCACCGACGAACGGTTGCACCGACAGCAGCGCCGAGACACCGGCGCCGGAGCGGCCGGTCAGATGGGCCACCGTCAGCGCCACGAACAGCGTCACGATCAACAGCTGAAAACTCATCAGCACGAAGTTGGCGCGGTCGGCCACCTTGAGGCCGACGACGTTGAGCATCGTCGTCGCGACGATGAACGCGACGATCCACACCCAGTGCGGTACGCCCGGGAACTCCTCCTGCAGGTACGCACCCCCGATCAGCCAGATCACCAGAGGCAGGAACAGGTAGTCCAGCAGGATCGCCCACCCGACCAGGAAACCCAGCCGGGCATCCATCGCCTTGCGCACGTAGGTGTAGGCCGACCCGGCGACCGGGAAATGCCGCGCCATGACGCCGTAGCTGAGCGCGGTGAACAGCATCGCCACCGTGGCCAACAGATAGGCGCCGGCGCTGGCACCGCGGGACCGTTCGGCGATGACCCCGAAAATCCCGAGGACGATGATCGGTGTCATGTAGGCCAGCCCGAACAGCACCGCAGAGCGCAGGCCCA
This sequence comes from Mycobacterium sp. ABE4_509, assembly GCF_056160785.1. Lineage (NCBI taxonomy): Bacteria > Bacillati > Actinomycetota > Actinomycetes > Mycobacteriales > Mycobacteriaceae > Mycobacterium > Mycobacterium sp. ABE4_509. The sequence goes on from NZ_JBSWXU010000020.1 coordinate 37,407, forward strand.
GGGTCTTCTGCAGCTGGGTGCCGGAAGCCATCACCGGAGAACCTACGTCGCCTCCGGCGGCTGCGCTGGCCGCTCAGCGCACCAGGGTCGCGCCCCCGTCGAGGCGAAGTTGCTGGCCGGTCATGAATCGTGACTCGTCGGCCAGCAGATACAGCGCGGCATAGCCGGTTTCCCATGCGGTGGCCCGCCCCATCTTCAGCTTCGAGACATCGGTGAAGGCATCCTCGACCTCGTCGGGCTGCAACCCGAACAGCGACTGCGAATCCTTGTTCCCCAGCGGCGTGTCGATCGGGCCCAGCATCAGCGTGTTGGCGCGCACCCCGGCGCCGCCGTACTGGACGGCGGTCAGCTCGGTGATGTAGTTCAGCCCGCACTTGCCCAGGGCGTAGGGCATGATCCCGATGTTGAGCCCGACCTCGTTCTTGATGCTGGCGATCGACGAGACGTTGACGATGCTGCCGGTGGTGTCCCCCACGTTCTTCTCCATGCATTGGGCGGCGAAGAGATTGCAGTGGAAGCACCCCAGCATGTTGACGTTGATGCCCCGTTGAAGTTCTCGGTGGACATCGAGTTCGATTCCCGGCTGAACGGCGGGTTGGTCGCCACGCTGTAGACCATGCCGTCGACGCGGCCGCTGCGCTGCATGACCGTATCGAAGATGCGCTGGCAGTCGTCCTTCTCGGCGACATCGGCGCGCACGTCATACGCGTTGCCTCCTGCGCCGGAGATGATGTCGACCGTCTCCTGCGCCGAGTCGAGGTTGCGGTCGACCGCGACCACCTCGGCGCCATGCCGCGCGGCCAGCACCGCCGTGGCCCGGCCGTTGCCCACGCCGGCCCCCGGCAGCTGCCCGGTGCCGACGACGACCACCACCTCGCTGCAGATGATCTCCGACGAGCTGGGGCTCACGAAATCTGCTATCTACCAACACTTCCACACCCGCGATGAGCTACTCGCGGCGATCGTCGAACCCGTCATCGGGCAGCTGGCCGGTCTCGTCGAATCCACCGAGTCGCATCGGGGTGCCCGGGCACGGGCCGATGCCATGCTGACCGGCTACGTCGGGCTCGCGGTCGCTCACCGCAGCCTGTTACCTGTCCTGACCGGAGATCCCAGCGTCGCCGAACTCCTGCGCGAGCGCCCCGAGTTGGGCACTGTCGTGCAGCGCCAGACCGACCTGCTCGCCGGGGCCGAGCCGGGGGCCGGCGGCCGGGTCAGAGCCGCGCTCGTCATGTCGGGTATCGCGGCAGCCGTCGGCGGGGACTACGGCGGCCTCGCCGAGGGCTCACTGCAGGCTGAGCTTATCCCCGCCGGCCGGCGCACTCTGGGGTTGCGGGCGCCGCGACACGGGTGACAGCGCAAGGGCATCGGCGGGCCGTCGCTACTCGGCGCCGGAGAACACCTGTGGCCGAACGGCCTCCGGTCGTATCGGTGCCGGCGTCGAGGCGATCACGATGGCCAGCGTGCCGAGCACTGCGATGGCCGGATACGTGTAGAAGGGTCCGCTGAACACCTCCGCGTAGCCCTCCTGGTTGTGCAACAGCAGATTGTTGACGCCGTGCGCGATCGTCAGCGCCAGCATGTAGCCGGTCATCACCCGACGGGTCACCCGGCGCCAACGCGGTTCGGCCGCCACGTAGCGCTCGGCCAGCAGACCCAGCACGAAGGCAGTGAAGAACATCGCCGTGAGCACGATCTCGCCGGTGGTGGTGAAGAAGGTCGAGGCCACCAGGTCCATACCGAAGAAAAGCGCCGTCACGTTCAGGTAGGTGCCGGTGAGCAGGACGCCCGTGGTGACGACCTTGTGAGACCAGTACACGGCCGCCTGGACATTCGTCATCGGCGCTCCCTGCGGCAGGTGGATTCCGCCTGATGGAGGGAATCTAGTTTCATACTTGAGATTATTGCATTATTGAAATGTTTTCGCTAGTGTAACCACCATGGCTGATACCGGGCCGCCGGTTACGAACATCGAGACGTTCATGCGGGCGATGTTCACCTCGCTGATCGTGGGACTGTCGCGTTCGCTGAAGGACCTGCAGCTCAGCATCGCCGAGCTGGCGGCCCTGCACCTGATCGACAAGCACGGCACCCTGCGGGTGGGCGACATCGCCACGCTGCTGGATATCGCGCTGGTGGCGGCCAGCCGTGCGGTCTCCACGCTGGTCGACCACGGCCTGGTGCTGCGCACCGAAGATCCCGAGGACCGGCGAAGCCGCACGCTCACCCTCACCGAGGCCGGCCGCGACCTGATCGACGAGACCAGCGCCCAGCGGGTCGACATGGCGATCGCGACCGCCGCCGAACTTCCCGGTCCGGCCATGGAAGGCATCGCCGCAGCGCTCGCCTCGCTGCGACACGACCCCGAGGAGGACCCGCGATGAGCAATACCTGGAAACTCGAGACGTTCGTCCCGATGCTGATGACGGCTGGGTTCACCATCCACCTGATCAACGCGTCGCGCTATCTGCTGACCGGCGGCTCGGACGTCGCCGACATACTCAGCCGGCCGGTGGACTTCTGTCTGTTCGCGCTGATGCTGTTCTGTTCGGTGGCGCTGATCGCCCGACACAGGGCCGTGTTCGCCACCTTCGACATGACGGGGCTGCCGCGCCGGATCGGCTACTGGATCATCACCGTCTACGTGACCGCCAGCCTGCCCGGCCACCTACTCTTCCTGATCACCGGAAACACCGCGTACTTCGACGTGTTCCCGTGGTGGTTCAGCCTGCTGATCATGGTCGTCTACGTCGCGATGATCGGTTTCTTCGTCTCGCTGCGCCCGGCTGCGGGCACCACGCCTGGCGGTGACTCGGTGGACACGCCCGCCGATGCGAGGCTGCGGTCATGAGCACCGTCGTCGTGACCGGGGCCTCGAGCGGTATCGGTCGTGCCGCCGCACTGACACTCTCCAAACGGGGTTTCACCGTCTACGCCGGCGTGCGCAAGCCCGCCGACGCCGAGGCGCTGAAAGACGCGGGCGGGGCGCGGATGCGCCCGATCCACCTCGACGTCACCGACGCGGCGTCGATAGCAGCTGCGGCGCAGGACGTTTCCGACGATGTCGGCGCCGCCGGATTGGCCGGACTGGTGAACAACGCCGGCACCACCGTGCCCGGTCCGGTCGAGTACCTGTCGCTGGACACGTTCCGCCGGCAACTCGAGGTCAACCTCGTCGGTCCGCTCGCCGTCACGCAGGCCCTGCTCCCGATCCTGCGCAGCGGCAGGGGCAGAGTCGTCAACGTGAGCTCGGGGGCCGGTAAGGCCGCGATACCGCTGATGGCGCCCTATGTCACCGCCAAGCACGGTCTGGAGGGGCTCAGCGACGTGATGCGCCTGGAGTTCCGTCGCCTCGGCGTCGGCGTCTCGGTGATCGAGCCCGGATTCATCGCGACACCGATGGGCGGAAAACTCGAAACCGACACCGCGGAGATTCTGGAATCGATGCCCGCCGAACGCCGCGAGGTGTACCAGCCTCAGCTGGCCAAGCTGGCCGAACAGATCAGAGGGGAGGCCGAGCACGGCTCACCGCCCGAGGTGGTCGCCGAAGCGATCCTGCACGCACTGACCAGCCGCAGACCCAGAACCCGCTACGCCGCCGGCGCCGGCTCGGCGCGGCTGATGTTCCTCAGACGGATACTGCCCGATCGATGGTTCGACCGGATCATCCTGCGCACCACCGGCCTGGACCAAGTCTAGGAGGGTCCCATGAAACGAATCCTCAGCACCGCTGCGATCCTGCTGATCGGCATCGCCGTCGGAGCCGCGGGCACGTTGGGCTGGTCGGTGTTCCGGCCGTTCGCCGGCCCCGCGCCCGCGGCGGCGCCGCAGCTCACCGAGACCCCGGACGGAAAGCGCCTGGAGACCTTCTACTTCGACGGGCCCGCGGACATGGTGGCCGTCACCCACGACGGCAGCAAGCCGGTGCCGCCCTACCCCGAGGGCATTGCGACCTTCGACGCCGACGTTCTGGGCAACGGTTTCGTACTGGTGACCACGGTGCGCGACGCGGACAGCAACGTCGTCGGCTTCGCGGTCGAGCAGGAGGAGGTGACCGCCGACTCGTCGATACTGCAGGGCAGGATGCGGATGTACACGTCGTGGACGGTGACGCTTCCCGGTCGGGGCACCATCTTCCTGTATCAGGTCGAGGACGGAAGTGAATTCGCCCGCACGGCGGTCATTCCAGCACTCGCCGGCGGTCAGGAGTTCGAGGCAGGTGACGAACCGTTCTACTTCGTCACCACGGTCGGACCCAACGCCGACGGTACCGGCCAGATCACCGGCGGTTCCGGCGAATTCGACGGCATCTGGGGAACCTTCCGAGAGCTGAGTTGGCTGCAGCGATTCAGCACCGACGGCGAGATGGCCGGCCGCTTCGCGCTGGAACTGGTCTACGACCTGCCGCAGACATGAGCGCAACGCTGCGGAAACTCCTGTTGCGGGTCAACGCACTGTTCCTGGGCGGCTTCGGTCTGCTCGGTCTGACGGTGCTGGACATCCCCGCGGCGTGCTGCCAGGTGGGTGCCGCCGGCGCGATCATCGACGCCGCACCGTCCGCGGCGATCGGGTTCATCGAGGCACACGGCCTGGCGATCATCCTGGCCGCCTTGTTTCTTCACGCATCACGCACGGTGCCCGACCGGTCCTGGCACGTTGCCGCGACCGCGACGCACCTGCTGTTGGGTACCGCGAACATCGTGTTCTGGGACCTGTTCGTGATCGGCGACGTGGTGTGGATGGGCTGGTTGACCACGGCGCTGCATTTCGTGTTCGCCACCGCCGAGGCGGTCGCTGCCGCAGCCGCGGCACAGCCCCCGTCACAGCGGCCAAGCCCTCGATGAGTCCGTCGGTCAGGCTGGCCTGCCCCGCAGGCTCCGCACCGCGGCCACCGACTTGACCGCTGCCGCCACCACCGGAGCTCCGAGCACCATCCCGAGCAGGCCGGCCACGGTGCCGCCGATCATCGTCGACAACAGCACGGCCACCGGGTGCAGCCGCAGGGACGAACCCAGAGCCCATGAGCTGACCGCACTCTGGACGGTGCCGTTGGAGATCACGAACGTCACCCCGATGATCAGCGCCGCGGTGGGGCCGCCCGAACCGAAGGCGATGAGAACGGTGAACACTCCGGCGATCCATGCACCCAGGAACGGAATGAACGACAGCACGAAGTACAGGATGAAGATGGGGATCGCCAGCGGTATCCCGAGCAGCAGCAGCGGCACCATGAAGATCGGCGCGGTGGCCAGCGCGGTGACGGCGGTGCCCTTGAAATAGCCGAGGACCGACTGCCTGCTCAGCACGATGACGGTGTCGACCTCGGCGACGTTCAGCGTGGTGATCCGCGCGAACCAGGCCGGGAACCGGCTCGAGTCGCGTAGCGCGAAGAACAGGAAGAACACCGCCAGGAAGGTCCCCATGAACAGGGACACCGCCCCGTAGAAGGTGCTGGTGACCGCCCCGAGAACGCCCTGCCCGAGTTGTGGCGCATGCCCCTCGAACGCCGACCGGACATGGGCCATCCATTGGGTGTCGACGTCGAATCCGTCGACCCATGCCATCAGCTGCGTCCACCCGAGCACCAGCTGCCGGTAGACCTCGGGCCACTGTTGCAGGAAGCCGCCCACCACGATCGCGATCGCGCCCGCCGCCACGGCCAGCGCCGCCACCAGCGTGGCGACCGTGGCCAACGCTGCCGGCAGACCCACTCGCTGCAGGGCAGCCGACACCGGTTCGAGCACCACGCCGAGGACGACCGCGATCACCAGTGGAACCAGGACCCCGCTGACCGCACTGAGCGCCGTGAACACCACGACGGCCAGGGCGATGACGCCCAGCACCGACCAGCTCGCCACACCTGCCCGCCGGATCAGCACTGACATCGGCTGTGATCCGGGATCGGAGCCTTCCGCACGGTCTGTGTCGACGCTGTCCATGGGTGGAAGTCTGCCTGACCGCCAGACGCCTGTCGGCTGGGCTACCGGGGATCGGCCGCTCCTAGAGAACGGTGTCGTGTTCTGCCGCGCCGGGGCGGGTGCCGGCCATCGCCCGCAACAACGACTGCTGGACGAACGACGCCACCAAGTGCCCCTGCCGATCGAAGACGTGCCCCCGGCCGTATGCGCGTCCGCCGCCGGTGCTCTGCGACTCGTGATCGATCAGCAGCCAGTCCGCGGCGTCGACGTCCCGGTGAAAAGTGATGTCGTGGGCCAGGACTCCGGTGGACACCGCGCGATGGGCCATTGACTGTCCCAGTCCTGGGTGCGGGCGCATCGCGGTGCCGATGAGCCACCCGTCGGTGGCATGGGCCAGCAGCGCCCGGGCGAATGCCTGGCCGCAGCCCTCGGTGGCGGGGAACCGCACCCACAGCTGCAGGGTGGGCGGACCGACCTGGGCCGGATCGTCGATGTCGACGTCGCCGACGACGATGGTTTCCGGGGCGGCCAGCCAGTGCGGCCGCGCCCGGCGCGGGTCCGGCGGTCGAACCTGCGGCGCGGGGATCTGGTGGCGAACCAGATCCGGCTCGTCGGCATCGAGCAGAACCAGCGCCCGTGCGCACAGCCGCCCGTCCTGGACGAAGGACACCGTGGCGCTGCCGACGCTGCGGCCCTGGTGCATCGGCTCGACCTCGATGTCCACCGGGTCGGACAGCAACGCGGCCTTGGCGAACACGGTCTGCACTGTGCGGACCGACTTACCGGGCAGTGCCGCGGCTGCCGCGACCACCGCCTGGCCCACCATCTGGCCCCCGAACACCACGCCGCGACGCTCGGTGAAGTACGGGGCACGCCAGGTGCCGCGCCCCGTCTCGGTCAGGGTGAACGCCGAGCGCAACTCCTCGCTCAACGATGGGGCCGTCGCCACCTCCTCACCTTCTTCCGATGTCGGTGTGGCTGTCAGGTCGCCACGCGCGGAGCCGGCTGCCCCGCACGGGTGTTCTTCCCCCAGTACCGCGGAATGTCCAGCGGTCCCAGCAGACCGGGGCGCGCAGCGCAGACGGCCGGGACCGCGTTGATCACCGGCATCGCGGTGAGAACGTCGCCGCACTCGCCCAGGCACAACTCCACCGAGTAGCTGGGGTCGCCCTCGACCTCGACCCGAAACGCGAGATCGACGGGTCCATGGGGTTGCTTCCACTGCGTGCCGACGTCGCGGGCGACACAGTCCACATGCTCGACGACGGCGAACGGTTTCCCGCCGGAGAGGGCCTGGTACTCGAAGTGGACCACCGACGCGGTACCCGCGGCGACGGTGCCGAACCCGGTCTGGACATCGTGGTCCAGGCAATCGGTTTCGTAGAGCACCCGGGTTTCCTCGATCTCGACACCGAGCACCTCGGCAAGCTGTTGCAGGGTGGGCTCCCACATCGTCTCGATGAATCCGCCGGTGACCAGGAGGGGCTGGAAGCCGGGTGGCGTGCCGAAGCCGAAGTACTCCCGGCAGACGAACTCCGCGGTGTAGTCACCCCACCACCCGAGCTCCATCACCCGAACACAGTCGATGCGATTGGCGACAGCCAGCGAGGCGATGGCCAGATCGGTGGTGGCCCAGCCGGGATCGATGCCGGTGAAGTAGCAGGTGCTCGAGCCCCGGCGGCAGGCGGCCTCGATGGGGTCGCGGAACTCCGGAGGAGCCGAATCGGGATGTGCGATGGCGAATCCCGAGAAGGTGACCACGTTGGTACCCCGCTCCAGAAACGGAATCGCGTCGTTGATGGCGTCGGCCTCGCGGCCGATGCTGTTGCCGAAGTAGGTCAGGCAGTCGGCCCCGAGTTCGAGCAGTGGGGCCCAGTCGTCGCTCGCGACGACGCCGGTGGGCCCCAGCCCCACCAGTTCACCCGAGTCCCGTCCGGCCTTGTCGGCCGAGCTGACGAAATGCCCGACCAGTTCGAGATCGGGATGCTCGATGATCGTCCGGAGCGCGACCGCGCCGATGTTGCCGGTGCCACAGTGCACCACCCGGTATGGCATGGCCAACCGTAACACGCACGGTAAGGCCGTCGGGTCTGGTCGGCATCGTTGCCGAGGTTATGCGCGCAGGGTGCCACCCCGACCTTCACCCGTCCGGTTGCCATCGCCGCGAGCACCGCTGCGCCACACCGGGCGTTCCGACTCCGCGCCCACCGGGTAGAACCCTATTGTGGCGCGCATCACCAATCCGGGCCTCTCGTCCAACGGCGGGCGGCGAGCGATACGGGGGTACTGACCGATGTCCGGTGACCAGGGAGCTCGACAGGATCTCCACCGCGACGAGCGGGACCCGCACGGCGACGACGAAGTCGCCGGGCTCTCGGCCGGTGAACGGGAGCCGGCCGAGAGCCCGTCCACGTTCCGGCGGCGCTGGATCGGCTTCGGCGGCGGATTGCTGCTGGCGGTGCTGGTCTATCTGGTGCTGCCCGCCGACCTGGCCCATCCCGCGAAGGTCACCGCGGCGATAGCGGTGCTGATGGGCCTGTGGTGGATGACCGAGGCGATCCCGATCCCGGCCACCGCGCTGTTGCCGCTGGTCGCCTTCCCGATTCTGGTCGACGATGTGGGGGTCTCCGATGTCGGCGCGAACTACGGCAGCAGCATCATCTTCCTGTTCATGGGCGGGTTCCTGATCGCTCTGGCGATGCAGCGCTGGAATCTGCACCGGCGGATCGCGCTGCTGACGGTGCGGGCGATGGGCACCAGTTCCACCCGGGTGATCGCAGGTTTCATGCTCGCCACCGGGTTCCTGAGCATGTGGGTGTCCAACACCGCGACCGCGGTGATGATGGTGCCGATCGGGGTGTCGGTGCTGATGCTGGCCGGCACCGTGTCGGGCGGCTCGGAGGAGACCGGCGAGAGCGAAGTCAGAGAACAGGTCCGGCAGTCCAACTTCGGCACGGCGCTGATGCTGGGTATCGCCTACGCCGCCTCGGTCGGTTCGCTGGCCACGATCATCGGCACGCCGCCGAACACGTTGCTGGTCGGCTATCTGCAGGACGAGCAGGGCATCAACATCACCTTCGGCCAGTGGATGCTGCTGGGCCTCCCCCTGGCCGCCGTCCTGCTGGTGCTGACCTGGGTGCTGCTGGCCAAGTTGATCTTCAAACCGGAACTCGACGAGATTCCCGGCGGCAGGAAGCTTTTCGACACCGAGCTACGCAAGCTCGGGCGCCCGTCCGCCGGGGAACGGCGGGTGGCGGTGATCTTCGTGCTCGCCGCGGTCAGCTGGATCTCGTTTCCGCTGATCTGGGAGGATCCGCCGATCTCGGATGCCGGCATCGCGATCGCGGCGGGCCTGCTGTTGTTCGTCCTGCCGGCCGGGTCGAAGCTGGGTGTGCGGCTGCTCGACTGGGCCACGGCGGTGCAGCTTCCCTGGGGTGTGCTGCTGCTGTTCGGCGGCGGCCTGGCACTGTCGTCGCAGTTCGGGGCCTCCGGGCTGACCGAGTGGATCGGCACCCAGGCACAGAGCCTCAAGGGGCTGTCGATCCTGCTGCTGGTGGGGGTCGTCACGACTGCGGTGATCTTCCTAACCGAGTTGACCAGCAACACCGCCACCGCGGCCACGTTCCTCCCGGTGATCGGTGGGGTCGCCGTCGGCATCGGCCAGGATCCGCTGCTGCTGACGATCCCGGTCGCCCTGGCGGCCACCTCGGCGTTCATGCTCCCGGTGGCCACCCCGCCCAACGCGATCGTCTTCGGTACCGGTTACGTCACCATCGGCAGCATGGTCAAGGGCGGCATCTGGCTCAATCTGATCGCCATCCTGCTGATCAGCATCGCCACCACGACGTTGGGGGTGTGGGTCTTCGGCATCTCGACCTGAGCGGCCAGTGCTGCGGGCTTTCGCCCACTAGTGCGTCGCGGCGTTCAGAGCGCTGTGGTGTCGTCCCCAGATGAGGTAGAACGCCACGACGACGGCCACCCAGCTGGAGAAGGCCAGCCAGGTGTACCAGTGCAGGCTGGCCAGGATGTAGCCGCACGCGAGCACCGACAGGACCGGTGTGACCGGGTAGCCCGGGACCTTGAAACCCCGCGGCAGATCGGGTTCGCGGACCCGCAGGATGATGACACCCACCGAGACGGTGATGAAGGCTACGAGGGTACCGATGGACACCATGTCGGCCAGGTAGTTCAGCGGGACGAACCCGGCGAGCACGCCGACGATCACCGCGACGACGACGGTGTTGTTGACCGGGGTCATGCTGCGCGGGCTGACCTTGGCGAACATCGACGGCAGCAGGCCGTCCCGGCCCATCGCGAACAGGATCCGGGTCTGGCCGTACATCGTCACCAGCGTCACCGAGAAGATGGAGATCACCGCGCCGGCGGCCAGCACGGTGCCCCAGTAGTTCGAACCGGTGACCTTGTCGAGGATCACCGCCAGACCGGCTTCCTGGTCGCCGAAGTCGGTCCATGGCTGGGTTCCCAGCGCAGCCACCGTGACGACGATGTAGACCAGGGTGACGGTCAACAGCGCGGCGATGAGGGCGCGCGGCATCGTCTTCTGCGGGTTCTTCACCTCGTCGCCCGCGGTCGAGACGGCGTCCAGGCCGATGTAGGAGAAGAAGATCGTCCCGGCGGCGGCGCCGATCCCGGCGGCTCCGAACGGCGCGAACTCGGCGAACCGGTCGGCGTCGAAGGCGGTGAACGCGATGACCGCGAACATGGCCAGGACTCCGAGCTTGATCAGCACCATGACGGTGTTGATGGTGGCGGACTCGCTGGCGCCCCGGATCAGCAGCAGTGCGCACAGCGTGACCAGGACGATGGCGGGCAGGTTGATCACGCCCGGCGCGGAATCCCAGGGCGCGGCCGAGAGTGCCTGCGGCAGATGACCACCGAAGAAGTTGTCGAGCAACTTGTTGACGTACTGGCTCCAGCCGACGGACACCGCCGCGGTGGACACCCCGTACTCCAGAAGCAGGCACGCGGCGACACCCATGGCCACGAGTTCACCGAGGGTGGTGTAGGCGTAGGAGTAGGTCGACCCCGAAACCGGTACCGCTGAGGCCAGTTCGGCATAGCACAGCGCAGCCAGCCCGGCCGCGATGCCGGCGATCAGGAACGAGACGACGACGCCGGGCCCGGCTTGCGGGACCGCCTCGGAGAGCACGAAGAAGATGCCCGTGCCGACGGTGGATCCGACGCCGAACATGGTCAGCTGGAAGGTGCCGATGGTGCGTTCGAGGCGTTGGGACGCACCGTGGGCGACCGGCGCCCCGATGATGGGCCGCCGCCGCAGCATCTGTTCGGTGAACTCGATCGGCGGCGCCGTCATGGGCATCTCCTCGTACTCGGATCAGCCGATTATGTCTGCACCTGCGCCGATCTGCGCGCGACGGCGCGGACGGTCACGGCAGCACGATGAGCAGGGTCACGAGCACCCCGACGACGGCCACTGCGGCCGCTGAGCCGAACACGAACCGCCCGCCCCGGGTTCGCAGGATCACGAAACCGAGGCGGCTCTCCTGCACGTAGCGATGTCGCGACGCGGCGGCCAGGGCGGATACCGCACCGGCGCAGATCAACGCGATCCCCGCCACGGCGGTGACGTCGGTGCGGACCAGCAGGATGGCGGTGACGACGAACAAGCCGGCCAGCGCGGTCAGCGTCATCGTGCGCTGCAAGTGGTTTCGCTCGAACGGGTACTGGTCGCCCCACAGGTTGCCGGGCTCGGATCGCATCGGCACTCAGCCCCGCGGTGTCAGGACGATGACGAGGACGCCGGCCCCCGCGAGCAGGATGGCCAGGATGCTCAGCAGCGGAGCGCCGAAGCCCGGCAACGGCTGGCGCAACCGGATTGCGCGCTCGGTGAGCCACCACCGCCGCACGCCGAGCCCGCAGGTCGCGAAGGCGAGCGCGACGAGACCGAGGGCCATGATCTCGCTGCCCAGCCAGCGGTGCTCGAGGAACAACCGGTCGATGGCGACCGCGCCCGCGAGCAATGTCACGGCCAGCCGCAGCCACGACAGGTAGGTGCGCTCGTTGGCCAGGGTGTAGAGGGGGTCGGGTTCGCGGCCCACGTCGTACACGCCGCGCGGGGAACGCGACCCGCGCTGCGCATCGCCGTCGAAGTCCATCACCTCGTTGTCGGCCATCCCCTCACCGTAACTGCGGGCGGCCCGGGGAACGCGGCGCGCGTCCGGACCAGGTGTCACGAATCGGCGGTGCGTGGTGCGCCACGCGACAACTGGCCGGCGGCCTGGCACACCAGCTCGGCAAGTCGAGGGTGGCTCTCGGGCGGCATACGCTCGGTCGGGCCGCTGATCGCCACCGCGCCGATCGGTCGGCCGTCCGCTTCGAATACCGGCGCGGCGATGGTCGTGGTGGGGGCGGTGACATCGCTGCTGGCGGCATATCCGCGCGCGCGACAGGCATCGAGGAGAGCGAGGAACGCGGCGTCGGGCTGTTCGCCGAGAAACTCGGCCCGCCGCTTGGCGCTGAGAAGGGGCAGCAGGACGCGGCCGGTGGCGCTGTCGCGGGCGGGGACGATCGTGCCGACGCGCGGCACCATGCGCAGCGGCTGGCGGCTTTCGGCCACCAGCGACACCACCAGCTGGGCACCGTCGGGCTCGCTGAAGATCGCGGTCTCACCGGTCTGGCCGGCCAGCTGGTCGAGCGCCAGCTGGATGGAGTGGCGCAGATCGGATTTGGCGCGCGAGCTGTGCGCGATGTTGAAAATGCGCACGGTGGTCTCCCACCGGGTCATCTGGTCTTCGCGCGCCTGGATCCAGCCCTGCTCGGCGAGCGTCACCAGGGCGCGCTGCACCGCGCTCTTGTCCATGTCCAGCATTCGCGACAACGCCGCGACGCCGACCGGCTGGTGCGCAGCGACCGCTTCGAACACGACGAGCACGCGCGCAGCGGTGGAACTGCCCTTGACGGCCATCTGCAACCTCATTTAGTGTTAAATAGTGATTTACTGTATCAGTTATTGATACAGAGTCAACGCATTCGTTCGGCGAGCCGGGAGGTTGCAGCCATGTCATCCATCCACGTCAGTCCGCTCCGTGACGACCTCTCGTTCGGCGCGCGGGTCACCGGGGTCACCCTCAACACACTCGAGGACCAGCAGGTCCGCGACCAGCTGCGGCAGGCCTTCGACGAGCGCGGCATGATCCTGTTCGAAGGCGTCGAACCCGACGGCAGGCTGCAGGTCGAGCTCAGCAAGGTGTTCGGTCCGCTGAAGGACCACCCGGTGCCCACCGTGCCGCGCGCCGAGGGCGCCCTGCACCCCGGTGTCGTCGAGATCGGCCAGGCCCCCCGCCAGGGCAACATCGTGATGGTCGACGGCAAGGAGGTCACCTCCTGGCTGCCGTGGCACTTCGACCACTGCTACAACAGCGAATTGAACCGGGCCGGCGTGCTGCGCTGCGTGACCGGCGTCAGCGAGGGCGGCGAAACCCAGTTCGCCGACGGGATCGACCTCTACCGGGCGTTGTCCCCACAACTGCGCCAGCAGATCGAGGACCGCAACATCCTCTACAGCCTGAACCTGCGCTTCCGGGACATGCGCTTCGGTCTGACCGATGGATTCCGCGAGGTCCAACCGCATGCCGCGCTGCAGGAGACCATCGACTACGGCAAGAAGCTGCCGCGCGCCGTCCATCCCGCGGTGTGGACCCGCCCCACCGGAGAGAAGGTCCTGCACGTCTCCCCGTGGATGGCCGAAGGCGTGGAGGGCGACGAGACACCCGGAGGTGACGAGTTGCTCGAGGCTGTGTGCAAGGAGATCCTGGCCAAGATCACCGCCTACACCCACACGTGGCGCCCCACCGACATGGTCATCTGGGACAACATCCGGATGCTGCACGCGGTGACCGGTCACGATCCGGACGAGGCCCGCATCATGCATCGCACCACCATCAAGGGCGACTACGGTCTGGGATACTTCGAGGGCAACGTGGCGGGCGACAAGATCCTCGAGATGACGGTCTGAGCGCCGCCCGACGGAGGGGAGCGCATGGCCCAGGTCCATCCCGAGGCCTCCATCAGCCCGACCAAGGCGGAACTGGCGTGCGCCTGGCTCTCCGCCGCAGCGTGGTTCGACGGCGATGCTGACCTCGTCGAAGCTCCGTTCCGCTTCTCCTATCGGTTCGACGACCCTGCAGGCGAGGTCGGCATCGAGTCGATGGTGGTCCGCGATCGGGATCGGCTGATCCAGGTTCCGCTGACCTACCGCGAGGCGCCTCTGCACGGCGCCGAACAGGCGCTGTTGACCACCATGACCCATTCGGTCCTGGGCCGGCGGTGGGTGTATGACGGCATCGCCGACCCGGTCCTGGTCGCGGAGTTCATCCGGGCGATCGTGGAAGGCCGCACCTCGGCAGGTCTGGAATTCACCGTCGACGGTGAGCAACACACCCGCCCTACCGCCGTCCAGGCGCGCGGTACCGGCGTGCGAGACGCCGTGCCCGCCGACGTCGAGGTCGCCGGTGTCTCTGTTGTCGGGTCGACGGCTCATGTGGCAACCTCACTGGGCCAGTTGCGGATTCCCTATGTCCTCGACCCACAGCAGCAGGCGGGCACGCCGGCCCTCCTGGGAAGCGGCGAGGGTCTGGGCCTCGACGTGGTTCTGGCGGAGTTCGTCCCGCGCTACGGCTGATAGGACAGCCCGTGGGCAGCAAGGGCCTCGAAATCTCGGTCGGCCGCACAACCGCTGCCGGAGGCCACGTAGCTCCGGCGCTGGGCTGCCTCCCGGTTCGCGAGAATCGGGAACGAGGCCCGTCGCCACTTCTACGATGGCGTGATGGTCGAGGACCCGTATGCGACCGCGCAGGAACTGGGCCTGATGCAGGGCTTCCCGCCTCCGCCGGACAAGCGGGTCAACGTGTCCAACGCACTGATGACACCTCCGTTCAACAGGTGGTCCTACCAGAACATGCGGACGGTGTATCCGTCGGCGCCGCTGCGCGCCAGCGAAACCGCCCGCCCCGTCGACGTCGAGGCGGATCGCACCATCGCCGGGTTGACGGTGCCCCGACCCGACGGCAGCCCCGCCGACTTCGCCGCTTTCCTGCGCGAGACCTACACCGACGCGCTGCTGGTGGTGACGCCGGACCGGTTGGTGTACGAGACGTATCTGAACGGGTCCGGACTCCGGGATCGTCCGTTACGGACGAGCCCTGGGCTGGATGCCCGCCCCGCCGGACGAACCGGCGCCGGACAACCTGTATGACTTCCTGGTCACCCTGCAAATGGATCCGCAACGCCCACACGGTGAGGTGTTCAACTACCAGACTCCCAAGACCGACGTCGTCAACTGGGTCACCAACCGCGTCACGGGCAGATCCTTCCAGGACCACATGTCGGAGCGGTTGTGGTCGAAGCTGGGCACCGACGCCGAAGCCTATGTGCTGCTGGATCGCAACGGCACCCTGGTCGCCGGCGGTGGGCTCAATGCCGCGCCCCATGATCTGGCCCGGTTCGCCATGGCGATGCTCAACGACGGCAAGGTCGGCGACCGGCAGATCGTCCCGGTGACCGTCATCGACACGATCGCGGGCGGCGGGGACCGCGCGGCGTTCTCGCGGGGGCCGGAGGCGGTCGCCATGATGGCCGGCGGCGACTGGAGCTACCGGGCGCAGTGGTGGATCCGCCACACACCCGGCCGGGAAGCCTTCTCCGCCATCGGTGTTCACGGTCAATGGATCTATGTCGACCGCCGGCGCGGAGTCGCGGTCGTCAAGCAATCGTCCCAGCCCGTGTCATCCGACCCCGACGCCGACCAGTTCGTCCTCAATGCCATCGACGCCATCCTCGATCACCTGGGCACCGCCGCATCGGACGCGACCTGATCCGCCGGCCTGCCACGGTCGGCTATCGGGCGCTGCGCTCCCGGCGGTTTCGCCTGCCCAGGCCACTCCAGCGGACCAGCGGCCGGACGAGCATCAACGCCGAGATCGCCAGGTAGAAGCCCACCGCCACGCCTGGGAAGAACGCGGCGACGACGGTCGCTGCGAGCAGCAGCGCCGCGGAATGCCACAGCTCGCGGGTGCGTGCCTGCAGATGCGGGCGCTCGCCGTCGCGGAGCAGCTGTTCGTTGCGGACTGCGAACCCGTAGAGCACGGCGCTCATCGCCGTGGCCAGGGTCAGGTTCGCCCCGAACACCACTGCAGCCACCCGCTGGGCATCGTCGCCGAGGTGGGTGGCCAGCAGGCTGCTGGTGAACGGCAGGAAGCTGACGAACAGCAGCTTGAGCAGATTGAGCCCGACGAACAGGTCGTCGCAGGCCGACAGTGACGGCGTCAGTTTCGTATGCGAGATCCAGGAGGCGCCGATGAACACGAAACTGATCAGGTACCCGAGGAATGCCGGCCACGCCTCGAGCAGGTCCTCGACCAGTCGGCGTGAGTCTTCGGGCACCGCGAGTTCCAGCACGAGCAGCGTGATGACGATCGCGTACACACCGTCGGAGAAAGCCTCGACCCTGCCCATCGGAATGGTGCGGCGCTCCGTACTCACAGAATCAGCGTCTCACTTTCGCGGCTGCGCCACCGGCACTATCGCAGGTCGGCGTCCAACCCGGCCATGACGATGTCCAGTCCGGCGCCGAAGGCGTCCGCCGGGCTGGACATCGCTGCGGCCATGGCTATTTCGGTCATCCTCGGGTTGTGGTCGGCCGGCAGCGACAACGCCCGCTGTAGCGCGTTGTCGGTGCCGGTAGCCGATTCTGCCCGCGGCGAGGCCGCCAACTCGGCCTGCGCGTAGGCCGTCACCAGGCCCGAGAGCGTTCGAAAGGCCGCGTAGAGTTCCAGCCCCGACCGTCCGCTGCGGGCCAGCGCGGTCAGCAGTGCCTCGGCCCAGTCCAGGGTCACGGCGTCGATCGTCCTGCGGGACAGCACCAGCGGGATGACGTGTGGGTGTTCCCTGACCGCGCGCCAGCTGGCCGTGACGATGGCGCGGACTTCCCGGCGCCAGTCCGCCGGGTCGGGTTCAGGAAGTTCCACCCTTCCCATGACCGCCCGCACCAGGAGTTCCTCGAGGCCGTCGCGCCCGTCGACGTAGCCGTACAGCGTCATCGGCGCGGTGCCGAGGGCGGCCGCGAGCGACCGCATCGTCAGCGCCGCCAACCCGTCGCCGTCGACGATCCGCAGTGCCGCCGACTCCAACTCGTCGACCGTGAACTTCCTCCGCGCCGCCACTCCGCGCTCCCTTGACCTACGCGACTCAATTTCGTACATTGTACGACATCAGATAATCGTACGTTGTACGGAATGGAGTATCGACGTGTCCCCTACGCCCGAACAAGCTTGGACGCTCGACGACATCCCCGACCTCACCGGCAAGACCGTGGTGGTCACCGGCGCCAACAGCGGTCTGGGCCTGCTCAGCGCCCGCGAACTGGCGCGCCGCGGCGCCACGGTTGTGATGGCGTGCCGCTCCGCGTGCAAGGCCGCGGCGGCCAAGGCGCAGATCCTGACCGAGATTCCCGCCGCCGCACTCGAGATTCGATGCCTCGACCTGGGCGACCTGTCGACGATCGAGGCGTTCGCCGCCGATTGGGACGCAGGCCCGATCGACGTGCTGATCAACAACGCCGGCATTGCGCTGGGCCCCTACCGGCAGACACGCGATGGGTTCGAATCCGACTTCGGCGTCAACCATCTCGGTACGTTCGCCCTCACCGGCCGGTTGCTTCCCCATCTGCTCTCGGCGCCGGAGCCCCGCGTGGTGACGGTGACCAGCGAAGGGCACCACTTCGTCGACCTCGACTTCGACAAACTCAACACCGGATACCGCTACAACCCGGCCGCCCCCTACTGGCGATCGAAGAAGGCGAACCTCTACTTCGGTCGTGAGCTGCAGCGGCGGGCGGCACTGCACGGCAGTCCGCTGCGCAGCCTCGTCGCGGTCCCGGGCGGCTACTCGCCGACCAACGTGCTGCTCGGCGGGGCGAACGAAGGTCGCGGTGCACTGTGGCGCAGCGTGTTTCGCGTCATCGGTGCTCTGATCGGTAAGCCGCCGATCGAGGGAGCCTGGGCCATGCTGCGCGCCGCGACCGACCCGGAGATGCTCGGCGGCTCGTACATCGCACCCCGCGGGCGGCTGGAGTTCTACGGACCACCGGTCGAGCGCGGCGGCGGGCCGGGCATGTACGACCGGGCCGGCGCCCTCCGGTTGTGGTCACTGTCCGAGCAATTGACCGGGGTCGAGTACCGGTTCCCGGGCACCGAGCACTGCATCCCGGCTCACTCGACCACTTCGGTACGTGGGTGATCCACGCAACCGGACCCGCTACCGCCAGAGATCGCCCGGCCGCCCAACTAGTCGTCGGTACCCGGCTGAGCCTCGCCGGTGATGTCCAGCCGCAGGAACGACCGGACTTTGTACAGGCGCAGCGACCGCGCGATCCGTGCTGAGATCAGCGGCGCCGCCTGCTCGAAGGGAACGATCGTCGGCGCCTCGGCGTGATAGAGCTTGCCCCGGTGCTCGATGGTGCACCGCCCCGCCGCGGTCACGTTGGCTGACCAGTCAGTGACCCCGTAGGGCAGCGGAATGTAGAACCGGTTCCCGACCTGTTCGACGACGACCGGCGTCGCATAGGGCCGCCCCGATCTCCTGCCCCGGTGGTGGATCACCGAGGCATACCAGTGCGCCGAGCCGGCCAACTTCATCATCACCGGGTTCAGCACAGCCTTGTTGTAGCGCCGCACCGCGTCGATGACCGGGCGCACCTGCAGCCGGAAGCCCACGAACACGACAGCCCCGAGCACCACCAGTGCCGCCGCGCCCCGGAGCAGGACAGCCCGGCGGCAGGAAGTCGATCCCCTCATCCTGCCCAGGATCGTGACTTCTCAACCGGTGCTGTAGGGGCAAAGGTCACCGGCAGGCAGCCGGACCGGCCCGCCGGTCAGCGGCTCGGCGTCGTGGTGACGTGGATGTGGTCGTAGTGGCCGTATCCCGAGCCGGACGGACCGCTCGGCGTGTAGTAGGTGCCGCGCCAGATCACGTCCTGCAAACCGAACCTGCCCGCGTTGGCCAGCACGAACGCCAGGATCGCGTCGCCGAGCGCGATGCCCTCGGCGCTGCCGTGGTTGGGGATCATCACATCGATGGCCAGACCGCTCGGATGCCACGGCTTCGGGTCGGGCCGCACCCCGTCGATGTCGGCGATCTGTGGAAACCGCGCGCTGATCGCCCGGGCCGCCAGCACGGTGTTCGGTTGCAGCCCGGCCTCCGAGGCCACGCCGACCGGCAGCATCTCGGGGATGTCCGCGGGCGCCATCTCAGGAGGAGGGGCGACCTCGGCGGGCGGTGGGGCCGGCACCGCGGCGATCGGCGGGTCGGGAAT
>NZ_JBSWXU010000021.1:0-56560 GCF_056160785.1 Mycobacterium sp. ABE4_509
TGGTGGGGTTGTCGAGGTCGGTGGCGGTGATCTCGCGGAACGAGGCGTGCACGGTGGTTTCGGTGATGCCGTACATGTTGATCAGCCGGGGTGAGCCCGGATGTGCCGCCGACCACGCGGCCAACCGTTGTGGTTCGAGTGCCTCCCCGCCGAAGACCACCGCCTCGAGGGCAAGTTCGCGTTCCGATTTCGCGGTGAGCTCGTCGGCGGCCTGCAGGGCGTAGAACGCTGAGGGGGTTTGGCTGAGGATGGTGATCTGTTCGCTGATCAGCAGGGCGTGCAGGTCTTCGGGTGAGCGGACCACGGTGTCGGGGACGATGACCAGCCGGCCGCCGTGCAGCAGTGCTCCCCAGATCTCCCAGACCGAGAAGTCGAAGGCCAGTGAGTGGCATTGTGACCACACCTGTCCGGCGAGTTCGATGTCGGTGTCGAGGGTGCTCAGCAGCCGGATCACGTTGCGGTGCGGTATCGCTACGCCCTTGGGTGTTCCGGTGGTGCCTGAGGTGTAGATGATGTAGGCGATGTCGTCAGGGCCCGGTTGGGCCGGCGTGGCGGCGGGGTCTGCGATGTCGCCGACGTCTGCGAGGTCCCCAAGATCCCCGAGATCCCCGAGATCCCCGGGATCCCCGGGATCCCCGGGATCCCCGAGCACCCCGATATCGATGGCCGCCAGATCGCAGTCGTCGAGCCGTGGGCGCAACTCGGCTGTGGTCAGCACGGCGACCGGCGAGGAGTCGGTGAGCACGAACTGCATGCGCGCCACCGGTACCGCGGGGTCGATCGGCACATACGTCGCACCGGTTTTCACCACGGCCAGCATCGCCACGACCGCCTGCGCCGAGCGCGGGACCAACAACGCCACCCGCTGACCGGCACCCACACCCCGGCCGGCCAACATCGAGGCCAGCCGTGACGAGGCCTCATCGAGCTGACGGTAGGTCAACGACTCGGCACCGAAGCTGACCGCCACCGCATCGGCATCACGGGCCACCTGCGCCGCGAACGCCCCGGCAATCGAACCCACACCACCGTCCGACCCGGCCAACGCCGCACGATTACCCCACTCGCTCACCTGGGCAAGCTCGGCATTGTCGACGACGTCGATCGAGCACAATCGGCGGTCCGGGTCGGCGGCCATTGCCACCAACACCTTTTCCATCCGTCGCGCCAAGTCGGCGACGTCGGAGTTCGCGAACAGCTGGCCGGCGCCGAGGGTGTTGAGCGACAACTCGTCGCCGGTGCCGGCGAAGACCAGGCCTAGGCCTCCGACGAAGCCTGAATTCGTCATCGACGCCGATGCCTGCGCACCGGCGAAGTCCAGCGAGAACGACAGCGGGACGAAGTTGACGACAACCCTGTCGGCCCGCTGGTCCGCACCGCGGGTCTTGCGTTCCAGTGCGTGGGCCGGAAAACGCTGATGGTCCAACGCTTCCCGGATTCGCGCGTCGACCTCCCGGCAGAAGCCGGCAACCGAGTCGCCGGCCTGCACGTTCAGCACCAGTGGCACCACTCCGGCCACCATGCCGGGTAGCGTCCTGGACTCCGGACGCACCCGGCCACTGACCGGGAAGTCGAGCACCACCTCGGTGCCCTGCGCGCACGATGCACGCACCATCAGCGCGCACGCCGCGGTGATGACTGACGACCGGGGCATGTTCCACACGTGCGACAGCTCGTCGATCCGGCGAAGGACCCCTGGGGCCAACGGGACTGGCGACGAGTGCCAGTTGGGATCGGGGTCGCCCTGCGCAGGCGCGAGGCCGTTCGGATCGCCTGCCTCGGGCAGGTTGTCGGTCCAGTAGGCCTCGTCGTCGCGGTACTCGCCAGATGCCTCGTACTGCGCTTCACAGTCGACGAGGTCCTGCAACGAGCCGAAGAAGGCGGGCGGGACGGGTTCCCCGGAAACCAGCGCGGAGTAGACGGATGCGACCCGATTGCCGATCAGTCCGAGCCCGGCTGCGTCGATGACGATGTGGTGGAAACAGGCGAACAGGTAGTACTCGTCGAGGCCGGTCTGGAACAACGCGAACTTGAACAGCGGTCCGCTGAACGGCATCGGCGACCGCTGGATCGCCAGGGCCATCTGCTGGGCTTCTCCGGCGGGATCGGGCGAGTGGCTCACGTCATGGAACGCCAACTCGACATCCGGATAGTCGACCACCCGCTGGACGACTCGCCCGTCGACTTCGTCGATCGAGACACGGACCGGTTCGGCCTCCTTGATCACCCGGCTGATCGCCCATTCGAGGGCGTCGTGTTCGACCGCGCCCTCGATCTTCACCAGCAGCCCAAGTTGCCACTCTGCGCCGAAGTGGTTCATTTCTTGCTCGAACCAGATGTCGAGCTGTGCGCGCGTCAACGGAAACACGCGGTCGTCAGGCTCCATGGGACTCCCCTATCCAGACGCCCTACTTGTCCGCAGACCGGCCCGCCGCCAGCCTCTCGCGCAGACTCCTCGGCCGGATGTCAGTCCAGTTCTGTTCGATGTAGTCCAGACATGCAGACCGCTCCGATTCGCCGAAAACCACCCGCCAGCCAGCGGGAACGTCAGCGAACGCCGGCCACAGGCTGTGCTGCTCCTCGTCGTTGACCAAGACGAAGAAGCTGCCGTTGTCATCGTCGAACGGGTTGTTGCTCACGTTCTCTCCAGACGGTTCGAGTTGACACGCGGGTGACAGGCTGTAAAACCATAACCGCCCGCTGTGACCCCTGTCACGCACTTGAATGTGACCCCCATCACCCTGTCGGTCGATTTCGACGACGGAAGCGTAAAAATTCGCTGAATTTCGATTTGCTCGTCAGGTTTGCCGATCGCGCCGACTCGGCACGGGGAGCCTGCCGGCGGGCGATGCGCCGCAGTTCAGGGCTGCGCCGGGCCCTTCGATCACCTCGAGGAGGCTTGGGGTGCGTGGACGAGCGCGGTGTGCTCGCGAGAGTTTCTCGGGCGACCCGGACGGTCAACTGACGCGTTGGAGGCGGGCGAAATCTTCCAGCACGTCGGCGGCCGCCGCGGCGCTCTTGGGGGGCTCGGTGATCTGCGTGGCGAGGTCGCGGGCACGTGCGAGGTAGTCCGAAGCGAGGATGGTGCGCAGATCCGCCACCAGAGAAGCTTCGCTCGCCGTCGAGAATCGCCGGGCGGTGCCGACCCCGAGCCGCTTGACCGCGGCGCCGTAGATCGCGTGAACCATGTCCCAGTAGAGGATCAACTGCGGCACCCCGGCTCGCATCGCGATGGGCGTGGTGCTCGAACCACCGTGGTGGACCAGAGCGCGGCAGGCAGGGAACACCGCCGAATAGTTCAACGCGCCGACCACTTTGACGTGCTCGTCGTGCGGAACGCTCCCGAAGTCGGTTCCGGCCGCGCCGATCAGCGCGCGCTCACCGAGTTGCGCGCAGGCCGCGCTGATCATGGCGATCGTATCGGCGGGTGATTCGACCGGGATGCTGCCGAACCCGAAGTAGATCGGTGGTTTACCTGCGGAGATCCATGACAGCACGTCCTCGTCGGCCTCGGTGGCCAAGTCCAGTGTCAGGGTGCCGACGAACGGCCGCTGATCCTTGTGGTCCGCCCACTCCTCGGCCAGGCCCGGGAAGCACGCTTCGTCGTAGGCCTGGACTTCCAGTGACCCGCGTTCGGTGATCCGGTGCGGTGCAGAGCCGGTGGACTTCGGTAGTCCGAGCTCCTCGCGCTGAGTGTCCTCGACCTTCTTCATCACCCGCCAGGACAGCCACCAGAACGCCCGCACCGCTGCCCTTCCCAACGCGGGCGGCAGGAATGTCAGCACTTTGCCGTTGGGGCGCAACGGGAAGTAATGCAGCGTGGCCAACGGGATGTCGTGGTACTCGGCTACGTTCGCTGCGGCATCTTCGAAGTTGATCCCGCTGAAGATCAAGTCGGCGCCGTCGGCCAACGAGACCAGCGTGGTGCTCATCTCCTGCCAGCCCTCCAGCAGTGGGCCGGCGATCTCCACCCGTGGTCTGATCATCGCCCTGATCTTCCAGGGGGTGCTGAAGAAGCAGGTCCAGAAGTCGCGGTGGGCGTCCAGGATCGTCTTCGAATCCGGGCCGAAGCCGACGGTGGGGATGCCCGCTGCCTCGGTGAAGCCGACCAGGTCGGGCGGAACGGCAATGCACACGTCATGGCCCCGGCGCAGCAACTCGCGGGCGACGGCGGCCGAGGGCTCGATATCGCCGCGGCTTCCCCACGTCGCCAACACGAATTTCATCGAAACCCCTAGTCGCTCGCGTTCCCGTGGGAGGTTCTGCGGCATGCCGCGTCGGCGCCTGCCGGCGGCGTCGTCACCGCGAAGAAGACCCGGCACCAGCGAGGAACTCGCCCAGGTAGCGGGGTGGCTTCAGATTGAGCAGTCGCTTGCGGTCGGCCTTGAGATCGGCATAGGTGAGTGCGTCGATCTGGTCCGGGGAATAGGACAGCGTCTGCTCCGGCGATCCCTTACGGACGAATCCCACGCCCTGGTCGCACTTCAGTACGCCGATCACCAGGTCGGGGCGGGTGCTGCGCAGATGGACGATCGCCTTCCACACGTCGCCGTTCCAGATCCCGATGACCAGCGGACCCTTCTGTTGGGCGATGAACTCGTCCCAGGACTCGGCACGCCGCCCGGCCAGGGCGAACGGCGGATTGCAGTCGTGCAGGAAGATGACGCCGTCGTCTTTGAGGTGACGCACCGTGTACTCGACATCCCGGACGACCTGCTCGTAGGTGTGCAGCCCGTCGATCAACGCGACGTCGACGGGGTGCTCGGCCAGGAAGGCCTTTTCGTTCTCGAAGAAGGCGTCGCTGGTGGTCTCGAAGTAGTGGGTGACACGCGCTTTGGCGTCGGCGAGTTCGCGGGTGCGCTCCGAGATCTTGAAGGCCGGGTCGACGGCGATCTTCACGTCGGCGCTGATCCGCTGGAACGCCTGTCCACGCGAAACCCCGATCTCCAGATAGACGGGGTCGGACCGTCCGGCAAGCGCCCGTTGCACGGCCCGGATCCTGTTCACGCCGGGCAATGCATCCGCCAACATCACCAGCCCGTTGTTGATGTCCACGCGACGATAGTGCCCGCACAAGGGGTTCGCCCACAAGGGAATGCGGTAAGACAGTGCTCATCTGGCGAACTCGCAGCGCACAAAAGTTCGCTCACCGGGACCGTCACTTTGGTAAGGATGGCTGAATGTCGCGTTCGTTCGACGGCGTCACCGAATCGCCCGCCAGCGTGGAGCAGATTCTGGCGGCATACCGCCGCGAGGACTACTGGCTGGACCGGCTCGCGACCAGCGGCGCCGCCGCCACGCTGAATTCGTTGGTGGTCGACGAGGACGGCGCCGTGACCGTGAGCCTGATCCAGCAGCTGGTTCCACAGCAACTACCGGGCCCCGTAGCGAAATGGGTTGCCGGCGAACTGAAATTGGAGCACTCCGAAAAATGGGTTCCGGATACGAACGGCCAGCTGAATGGTGCGGTCGGGGTCACCGTCTCGGGTGGGTTGGGCTCGTGTCGTGCAAAGACCTCGCTGGTGCCGGGCGGGGTCGGCTCGCAACTGCGTTTCAGCGGTCGGGTCGTGGTCAGGATCCCGCTGGTGGGCGGCAGTCTCGAGAAGACCATCGGTGCGAATCTGGCTGACAGCATTCCCGAGGTGCTGCGTTTCACCACCGAGTGGATCGTCGACCACGCCTGAGGCCGGCCGTCATCCGTCGTCTGCGAGCCGCCGTCGGTTGCGGTCGAGCTTGCCCAGACCGGTGATCTCCAGACTCACCGACTTGCGTTGTCCGGCGGCGCCGAGCATGAAGACGATGTCGCCGAAGGGTGCGCCGAGCCAGAATCGCCAGAACCGCTTGTCGAAGAATCTCCAGACATAGCTACCGTCGCCCAACAGCCAGTATCCGCCGATCAGAATGAGATAGTACGCCAGGCGCTTCCACCGTGAGGCGACCATCTCGACGTTCATCTCCCAGATCTCCAGACCCCAGGCCCGGTATCGCCACTCGAGACCGTACTCGCGCTGGAACTCGTAGAACGCCCGCATCTCGCCATTGGTGACCAGAAACTCGTCGAAGACGAGGACCGAGCCTTCAACGAAGTGGTCCTTGCAGGTCTCCAGGGCGTGCCAGCAGCTCTCGTAGGTGTCGAGATCCATGTGGAAGAGCCTGATCGGGGCCGCCGGCCGATCGGACAGAAACGGGACCAACGTGTCGTAGGTGCTTCCCTTGATGAACTGCACGTCCCGACCGAGCGGGGCGGGAAGTCCGTCATTCAAGGTCACACCGGTATCGCGGATGAAGCGTTCTGCGAGCGGTTCCGACAGCGAGAACGTGCCCCGCTTGACCACCATCTGGTCATCGATCTGCCAATCCTCGACAAGTCCCTCGAAGGTGTCGAACCCGTACACCGTGTGGTCGCAGGCATCCGAGACCAATCGGGTCGACCACCCGATCCAAACCCCTAGGTCGAGGAGCAGTTCCTCGGCGTCCGAGCCAGACGACAAACTCAGTTGGGATGCCTCCCGCAGCAGCACGTGATCGCCGATCCGGCACCGGCGAAGATCGGACATCGTGCCGCCGATGAACTCCCGGTAATCGTCCTCGTACACTCGGATGTCGCGGGCGTACAAGTTGGGAATGTAGCGGTCGCGTCCCCGATAGACCGCGCGTGCCACCAGCAGCGACACCAGCAGCAGGCCCATCACGGCAAGCAGGACGGGCACGAAGTAACACGCAACGGCAACGGCGAGTGCCATGGCGAGCAGAATCGTTTTCCAGACCCGATGCAGGCTGGTCCGATCCACAGTCGTGCTGCTCGTGCGATCCGCCGTGCCCTTGTCGACTACACCCACCCGTCCACCTCCAGGTTCTCGGCAGCAAGACTAGGCCGAATCAGCTCAGTTGTGTCCCAGTTGAAAAGCCCTGCGGATATCTGGTGTTCGGTCAGCGGATCCCGACGGCTCCTCCTCGGCGAGCACGGACTGCAGGGATCGTTGCGCAGCGGCCTGTGAACCGGCGAAGCAGAGGTTGCTGGGCACCCCGGTGGTCACGCGAGGTCGCGCATCGGCTGCACCCCAGGCCCCGAAAGCAGCCCTTTCGCAGCGCGACGGATGTGATAATTCGTCGGTTCGAAAGACCGCGTATTGCTACTAGGTGGGTGACCTTGCGTCAGACCGACAGCGTGAGCTCTGCTGACGGACTGCAGCAACGGAGCATGGCGCGTAGTGGATTTCGCGCGGATATCGAGGGACTGCGTGCTGTCGCGGTGTTGGCGGTGGTCCTGTTTCACGCCGAGGTGCCCGGAATCAGCGGTGGATTCGTCGGTGTGGACGTGTTTTTCGTCATCTCCGGTTTCCTGATCACGGGGTTGCTGTGGCGGGAGGTCAGCACCACCGGAACCGTGCGACTGCGCGGCTTCTTCGGGGCTCGCGCCCGTCGGTTGTTACCGGCATCGGCTTTGGTCGGTGTGGTCACCATGATCGGCGCGGCGGTTCTGTTGCCTCCGTTGCAGGCCCGCACCGTCATGACCGACGGCATCGCCAGCGCGCTGTATGTCGGCAACTACTGGTTCGCCCTGCGTGGTGTGGACTACTTCGCCGGCGATCTGCCGCACTCGCCGTTCCAGCACTACTGGTCGTTGGGAGTCGAGGAGCAGTTCTACCTCGTGTGGCCGGTGTTGATCATCCTCACGGCGTGGTTGATCCGGCGGGTGCGCCGGCGTCCTGGGGCCGGTGCGATCGGTTCGCAGCGCCCTTTCCTGGCGGTGTTGGTAGCCGTCGCCGGTGTGTCGTTCCTGTTGTCGTTTGCCGCTACCTACGTCGTGCCCGCGGTAGCGTTCTTCTCCCTACCGACCCGGGCGTGGGAATTGGCGCTGGGTGGGCTGGTGGCCCTGACCGCCGGCCGATGGCGCCGGTTGTCCAGGCGAGACGCGGCAATCACGGGATGGGCCGGGTTGGTCCTGATCCTGTTTTCGTGTGTCTGGTTGGGGCCGGACACGTTGTATCCCGGTACGGCCGCGCTGTTGCCGGTGGTGGGAGCTGCGTTGGTGATCGGCGCCGGTTGCGCAGCTCCGGACGGGGGTTGCGGCCGGGTACTTGCGGTGTCACCCATGCGGGCCATCGGCCGGGTCTCCTATTCGTGGTACCTCTGGCACTGGCCAGTGCTGATATTCGCGCCGCTGATGTTCGGGGGTGCGCTGGGAATCACCGGCCGGCTGGCAGCTGCGTTGTTCTCCCTTGGCCTGGCCGTACTGACGCTGCGGTTCGTCGAGAATCCATTGCGTTTCGCGCCGAAGATCCGCAATTCCGCGTGGCGCAGCCTGGGGATGGGCGGCCTGGCCACCGCGGTCGCGGTCAGCGTCGGTATGGCAATGCTGGTCGTGGTGCCAACCCCGGTGGGGCGCGGAGTACCGGCGCCGGAGCTGACCGTAGCCGCCGTGCCAACGCCGGCTGGTTCGGGTCGCGAGGCCTACAACGCCTCGGTTCGGCAGGCCTTCGCCCAGGTGCAGGCCGCAGTCGCGGCATCCGCGGACCTCGAAATCGTTCCGTCCAACCTGGAACCGCCTCTCGCCGACGCGGCCGCGGAGTCGGAGGCGGTCCTGTTCGGCGGCTGTCTACGCTCGCCCTTTCAGAGCGGACAACCCGAGTGCGCGATGGGCGACACCGACTCACCGACGACAGTGGCCCTCGTCGGCGACTCACATGCCGCCATGTGGACGCCGGCACTGCGCAACGTCGCCGAGGAGCGCAACTGGCGGCTGCTGATGCTTGCCAAGGGCGCCTGCCCCCTGATGGATCTACCCATCACCAACCCACTGCGCCGGCTGCTGCAGCAGTTCCAGCATTGCGCGCTGTGGCGTTCCGAGATACTCGCGCGGCTGCGGGCCGAACGTCCCCAGCTCGTGGTGGTGAGCATGTGGCGCGGGTACGGGATCGACGAATCCCTCACCGGCTTCACCGCATACGACCCCGTATGGATCGAGAGCCTGAAGCAGCTGGTTGTCGACTTGCGCGGCACTGGCGCAAAGGTGCTGGTGCTCGGCCCCACTCCGAGTCCAACGTCCTCGGTGCCGATCTGTTTGTCCGGTCATCTCAATGACGTGCAGGCCTGCTCGCCGCGAAGGTCGGTCGCGGTCGACGAATCCGGTATCGAAGCCGAGCACTCCGCGGCCACCTCGGCCGGCGGTGACTACGTTGACCTCACGGATCTGTTCTGCACCACCGAACGGTGCCCGGTGATTGTCGGAAACACGCTTGTCTTCTTCGACCGGTACCACCTGACACTCGAGTACTCCGGACAGCTGGGTCCGGTCATCGGGTCGTTGGCCGACCGTGCGCTGGCCAGGGATTGATTTGGTGCACATCGCCGGTCGCGAACACAGTTCAACAACGAGGGTCACGGCGCTCGGCGCCGGTCCCGCACACACGGGGTCCTTTCGGGCCCACAAGCGAATTCGGAGGGTCAGCTGTTGCCAGGGTCCATCTTGATCACCGGCGGAGCAGGGTTCATCGGTTCTGCGCTTGCACGCCGTCTCGTGACATCCGGGTACGAGGTTGCCGTCCTGGACGTTTTGCATCCCCAGGTGCACGGCGAACGGTCGACGGTCGGACTACCGCCGTCGGCTCGGTTGTTCACCGGTGATGTCACCCACGCCCCCGACCTGGACGCGGTGCTACGCCTGTGCCGTCCCACCCAGATCGTGCATCTGGCCGCCGAGACGGGAACGGCACAGTCGCTCTCCGAGGCGACCCGCCATGGCTCGGTGAACGTGGTGGGCACGACCCAACTCCTCGACGCCCTCAGCCGCGCCCACTATGTTCCCGAGCAGCTCGTGCTGGCATCGTCGCGCGCGGTGTACGGTGAGGGAGCTTGGCAGTCGGGCGCGCAGGTCTTCTACCCGCAACCTCGCAGCCACGCCCAGCTGGCCGCCGGGATCTGGGACCCGCAGGGACCCAATGGCGCTCCCGCCGTGCCGCTTCCGAGTAGTGCCGGGCACACCGAGCCGCGCCCGACCAACATCTACGCTGCGACCAAACTCGCCCAAGAGCACATCCTTGCAGCCTGGGCCGCCGCCCACGACAGTTGTCTGAGCGTGTTGAGGCTGCAGAACGTGTACGGGCCCGGCCAGTCGCTGACGAACTCGTACACCGGGATCGTGGCCCTGTTCGCGCGAATGGCACGCGCCCGTCACGCGCTGGAGGTCTACGAGGACGGCAGAATTCTGCGTGACTTCGTCTACATCGACGATGTCGTCGAGGCGCTGTTCGCCGCAGTGCGCCGACCTGCCGTGCAGCACCGTTGTGTCGACATCGGCTCGGGTGTCCCGACGACGATCCACCAGCTGGCGCAGAAGGTGGCGACCATCTGCGATGCCCCGGCCCCCGTCGTGGTGGGCAAATTCCGCGACGGTGACGTCCGCGCGGCACGGTGCGATATCGAGCCGGCCGTCGAAGAACTCGACTGGCGTCCGAAATGGCTTCTCGAAGACGGGCTTTCTGCGCTGCTCGATTGGATCGCCGAACAGCCCGAGCGTTCCTGACCTCAACCCTGCGGACACATCGGCGCCGACCGGCGGGCCGTCAACTCCCCCGCGCCACAACGCGTCGGTGTTGCGCGTAGCTCTCGATGAGGTCGGCGGCGATGGTGACGCTCTCGGTGGGCTTGGTCATCTGGTACGCCAGCTCTTGGGCTCGGGCGCGGTACCGGGGGGTCAGGATGGTCTGCAGATCTGCGATGAGTGTCTTCTCGGTGGTTCCGGAGAAGCGTCGCCAGCTGCCCACTCCCAGCTTCTTGACTCGCGCTCCCCAGAGCGACTGGTCGGGCAGCGTCCAGAGGATCAAGGTGGGCAGCCCGGCGCGCAGGCCGGCGTTCGTGGTGCCTGAGCCGCCGTGGTGCACGACCGCACGGCAGGCGGGAAACACCGCGGCATAGTTCATCGCCCCGACCACCTTGACGTGGTCGGGATGCGGGAGGTCGGCGAAGTCCGATCCGGCAGCGCACACCAATGCCCGCTCGCCCAGGTGCGCGCAGGCCGAACTGATCATCGCGAGCGTATCCGCCGCAGATTCGACCCCTACACTGCCGAAACTGAAGCACACCGGCGGTTTTCCAGCTGCGATCCACGACGCGACCTCTTCGTCGGCATCGGTTTCCAGCTCCATGGTCAGAGCACCGACGAAGGGGCGGTGGTCATCCCAGGAAGCCCACTCGGTGGCCAGGCCAGGAAAGCAGGCCTCGTCGTAGGCCTGGATCTCCAGGGACCCGCGGTCGGCGATCCGTTGCGGCCAGGGCCCGGTCGCTTTCGGCAGCCCGAGGTCACCGCGTTCGCCCTCATCGAGCGACTTTCGTTCCCCGCGCCACGACAGCCATTCCAGCGCCGTCATGGCCGAGCGTCGCCACCGCGCCGGTAGATATGGCAGGATCTGCCCGTTGGCGCGGATCGGGAAGTGCACCAGCGTGCCCAGCGGAATATCGCAGTGCTCGGCGACATTGGCGGCGACATCCTCGAAATTCATTCCCGTCACGAGCAGCGCCGCATCCTCGGCGAGCGACAGCAGCGTCGTCCTGACCTGTGTCCGGTACTGGCTGAGCGGTTCGGAGACTTCGGCCATCAACCGGTTCAGTTCCCGAAGTCGCCAGGGCGTGCTGAAAAAGCATGTCCAGTAGTCGCGATGTGGGTCCAATATCGCATTAAGGTCTGGCCCGTAGGCGACAGCCGTGATGCCCGCTGACTCGGCGAAGCCGACCATCTCCGGGGCGACTGCCATGTGCACGTCATGTCCGCGTTTCAGAAGCTCGCGGCCGACGGCCACGAAGGGCTCGATCTCGCCGCGAGTCCCCCAGTTCGCCAGCACGACTTTCATATTAGGTATCCTAACTTCCGCTCACCGTTTGCGTTCGGTGAAGTGGAAGCAGAAGTGCCGCAACGCTCGACGCTTCGCCCAACAGGTATCGCTGTAGGTCGCCGCTACGATGAATCGCCGGTCGGCGCTTCGAGATACCACGGGTTGGCCCGCGCCCAATCGATGGTGCGGCGCAGACCCTCCTCGAGGTCGACCTCCAGACGCCAGCCCAGCTCGCGCTGGGCCTTGGTCGAATCGGGCACGCGGCGCGGGATGTCCTCGTAGCGAGACCCATACTGCCTGGCGGTGTCGAATGCCGTGGTGTCCGAAACCGCTTCGACATTGGCGATCTTCATCGCCAGAGCAATGGCGTCGCGCATCGTCGTCTCGGTCATACTCCCGATGTTGAACAACTCACCGACTGCCGCGTCGCTGTCGGCGGCCAGCAAGGTGCCCGCGACCACATCGTCGACGTAGGTGAAGCATCGGGTCTGAGCGCCCGAGTCGTACAGCAACGGCTGCAGACCGTTGAGGATGCGATGGATGCTCTTCGAGATCACGAAGATCGGGTTCTGCCGAGGTCCGTACACGTTGAAGAACCGCACGACCGTCACCGGCAGACCGTGGGCATCGTGCATCGCGAAGACCATGTGCTCGGCCATCGCTTTGCTCGTGCTGTAACTCCACCGTGCGGTCCGGGTGGAACCGAGCACGCGGTCGTCGTCCTCGCCCCACGGCGTGTTCGGGTTCTTCCCGTACACCTCCGAGGTGCTGGTGAACACCAGGCGCGCACCGTGCCGATGGCACAGCTCGAGAACGTTGCGCGTTCCCGTCACGCTGACATCGACGACGCGGAGCGGATCCTCCACGTACTTGTTGACACCCACGACCGAAGCCAGGTGGAAGACCGTATCGACGTCCGGGGTCACGGCCTGTTCGAGCGAGCCACGATCGGTGACGTCGCCCTGTACGAACCGGAAATTCGGATGTCGGTCGAAATCGATACTGGTGTCGCGGGTGTTCTTGGCGAAGTCGAAGACCGTGACCGAGTCTCCGCGGTTCAGTAGAGCGTTGACCAGATGCGATCCGACGAATCCGTAACCGCCGGTGACGACGACATTTGCCATGCTTTCTCTTTCATTGCAGTAGAGCGATTTTCGCCTGACCTGGCGTCGGACTATCGGCCGATCCCCTTGTAGGCGAAACCGGCGGCGCGTGCTGCCGCCGGGTCGAAGCTGTTACGGCCGTCGAGGAACACACAGCCGGGTGCGGCCAATCCGGCCAGCTGGACCAGAGGGATCTTGTGGAACTGCCGGTGTCCTGCAAGACAAACCACGGCATCAGCGTCTTCGACCGCGGACTCGATGTCGGCGGTCAGCGGAATCCTGGTGACTTCGAGGGCCTCCTCGGGCACGACCCAGGGGTCGTGGATCGAGAGCCTGCAGCCGGACTTCTCCAGCAGTTCGACGACGTATTTGGTCGGCGTCAGGCGGCAGTCGCCGGTGTTGTTCTTGAACGCGATACCGAGCACCGCGATCTTGCTGGTTCCGATCGCCTTGCCCTGGTCTGCCAGGAGTTGTTCGAGAAGCCCGAAGGTGTAGGCCGGCATCGTGTCGTTGACGGTCCGAGAGGTCCGCGGAATCTCCAGATCGAGTCCGACCGACTTGCCCAGGTGGTCGACGAACCAGGGATCCTTGGTCAGGCAGTAGCCGCCGACGCCCATGCTGGGCTTGAGGATGTTGACCGGACCAGTGCCTTTCGGCATGGTGTTGGCGGCTTCGATGACCTGGAGTGCGTCCATTCCCAGGCCGTCGCACACCTTGGCCAACTCGTTTGCCAGCGCGACGTTCAGGTCGACCCACAGGTTGTCTGCGAGCTTGACCATCTCTGCGGTGCGCGGGTTCTCGACGATCACGGACTCCACGCCGAGCGCGTGGCGCCACAGTGCCGAGCATGCGCGCGCGCTGCGTTCATCGACGGCGCCGACCACCACGGGGATCGACGTGAGCTCGTGGATCGCCTGGCCTTCGGCGAGCCGCTCAGGACAGAACGCGAGGCCGAAGTCGACCCCTGCCTGAAGCCCCGAGGCTTCTTCGAGTATCGGCCGTACGAGCTTCTCGGTGGTGTCCGGGGGCACGGTGCTCTTGAGGATGACGAGGTGACCGGCACGCAGGTGCTCCCCCACGGCCTGTGCCGCGGCGGTGATGTG
This sequence comes from Mycobacterium sp. ABE4_509, assembly GCF_056160785.1. Taxonomy (NCBI): domain Bacteria; kingdom Bacillati; phylum Actinomycetota; class Actinomycetes; order Mycobacteriales; family Mycobacteriaceae; genus Mycobacterium; species Mycobacterium sp. ABE4_509. The sequence goes on from NZ_JBSWXU010000021.1 coordinate 14,038, forward strand.
GTCGACGATGGGCTCGTAGCCCGGTCCGAGCGGTGTTCCGACAGTCACCACGATGAAGTCGTTGTCGGGCAGTACACCGAAATCAGTGGTGGCACGGAGACGGCCGACTTGGACATTGTGGGAGACCAGCTCGGCTAGCCCCGGCTCGGGAACCGTGCTCTTGCCGAGGTTGATCTCGTCGACAACGCTTTGCCGGACGTCGATCCCTGTGACGGGCCAGCCGCGATCGGCCAGCACCGCACCGATCACGGTGCCGATGTAGCCGAAGCCCACGACGGCGACGCCGGACCGCATGCCGCGCACCAGCAGGTCGATCTCGGCGTCGCTTCGTCCGAATACGCCTTGAGCCATCGCGGGTCCTAGCCCTTCAGTTCGCGTGACGTGGGGTACGCAAAACGAGGCTGCCGCCCCGACCAACAATCCCGCCCGGAGCTTAGTCGACACAATTCGCTAGTTGTCCTGAATTCGGAACTTTTCCGCATGTGTGCGCCGATGCGGCCTCAGCGGCCCGCCGTCGCTCAAATCTCGCATCTCTGACGTGCGAATGACTCCACGTGCTCGGCGGCGGCGGTGGCGCTGTCGTGGGGTTGGGTCATCTGGGGGGCCAGGTCGCGGGCGTGTGCTGCGTAGTGCGGGGTGAGGATCCGGCGTAGGTCGGTGACCAGTGTTTTTTGGTTTGTCGTGGAGAAGCGTCGTCCGGCGCCGACCTTGAGGCGTTTGAGTTGGGCGGCGAAGAAGGGTTGGTCGGGCAGTGTCCAGAGGATGAGCTGGGGTACGCCGGCTCGCAGTGATGCGGCCAGGGTGCCCGCGCCGCCGTGGTGCACGACGGCTCGGCAGGTGGGGAAGATCGTTGCGTAGTTCACTTGGCCTACGATTTTGACGTGGTCGTGGTGGGTGGCGTCGCTGAAGTCGGTTCCGCCGGAGCCGACGATGGCGCGTTCGCTCAGTTGTGTGCAGGCTGCGGCGATCATGGCGATCGTGTCTGTCGGGGAGCCGATCGGCACGCTGCCGAAGCCGAAGAAGATCGGTGGGCTGCCTTCGGCGATCCAGCTGGCGACTTCGTCGTCGGCGTCGGTGGGTGAGGCCATGGCCAGCGGGCCGACGAAGGGGCGCTGGGCGCCCCATTTCGCCCATTCGGCGGCTAGGCCGGGAAAGACGACTTCGTCGTAGGCCTGGATCTCCAACGCGCCACGATCGGCGATCCGCCGCGGTGCGGGGCGTGTCGCCGCCGGTAGGCCCAGGCCACGGCGCTGTGCGTCCTCGGCCTTGCGGGTCCCGCGCCATGCGGCCCAGTCGTTGGCCTTCATCGCCAGGCGGCTCAGCGGTGCCGGCAGGAAGGGCAGCAGCCGGCCGTGGGGTCTTACCGGGAAGTACTGCAGTGTGACCAGGGGGATGTCGTAGGACTCCGCGACGTTGGCGGCGGGCTGCTCGAAGATCAGGCCGGTCAACATCAGGTCGGCCGAGTCAGCCACCGACGCCAGTGTTGTGGTCATGTCAGCCCAGCACTCGGCGGCGAACTGCTCGGTCTCCTTGGCCATCCTGTTGAGCTCCTTGAGCTTCCACGGAGTGCGGGAGTAGACGGTGAAGTACCTGCGCTGGGCGTCGAGAATGGCCCCGGAATCCAGCCCGTAGGCGACCGCGCGAAGGCCCGCCGACTTCGCGAATTCCACCAGGTTCGGCGGGACCGCGATGACAACGTCATGTCCTCTGCGTTGCAGCTCGCGGCCGACGACGACGGCGGGTTCGATGTCGCCGCGACCGCCGTAGCTCGACAGCACCAACCTCATCGCAAGTCCGGCTCCTCCGGTCGTCGTGCGGTCACCACACCGCGCGTCATTATCGCCGGTTTTCGCACTGTCCTGTAGGCGTTCGCTGATTGGCATTGAAACATGGTTGATACGATCCCCAATCACCAAGACCAGGAAAACCTTTGGGTCACGTCTGCTGAGGAGCCCGATTGTGGCTGACGGCGCATTGAGTGCGCGCGAAGCGGAACGCATCGACTGGGACGTGATCGTCGTCGGTACCGGCATGGGTGGCGGGGTGCTGGGACACCGCCTGGCCCGATCCGGACGCAGGGTGCTGTTCGTCGAGAAGGGCCGGTCGACTCTGCCGGGTGCGCCGGACACGATTCGCGCCGCTGTGCCCGAGTTAGCCGAGCCCTGGGCTACTCATTCGCTGCAGACCTATCTCGACGCACTCTCCCGCGGTGGTCGCTCCACCGACGAGGTGGAAGACATCAGCGGCCGGCGCCCCACGCGGTTCGTGCCGTTCATCGGCAGCGGGACAGGCGGTTCCTCGGCTCTCTACGGCATGGTGTGCGAACGGTTCTTCGCCCGCGATTTCACGCCCAGGGAGAACTTTGCCGATCCGGGCACTTCCACTGTGCCGGAGGCCTGGCCGGTCACCTACGACGAGATGGCGCCGTGGTACACGGAGGCCGAGAAGCTGCTCGGGGTTCGGGGGCAAGCCGATCCGTTGCGGGCCGAAGCGGCGCAGGTCGGACTGCCCGAGGCGCCGCCGTTCTCGTCCGACAACCAGCCACTGGTCGAATATCTGACCGGACGGGGCCTGCATCCTTATCACCTGCCGATGGCCTGTGAGTACACCGACGACTGCAGGACCTGTCAGACCTTTCTCTGTGCCCAGTCCTGCAAGAACGACGCTGCGCGTAATTGCGTGTTGCCCGCCGTCGCCGACCACGGCGCCCACCTACTCGCGCAGTGCACGGTGGTCGCGCTGGACGCCGATCGCAACCAGGTGCGACGGGTGATCTGCGAGCACCGCTCCGAGCGGCTTGCGCTGAAGGGCAAGGTGATCGTCTTGGCAGCCGGCGCGTTGGCCACCCCGCTGTTGCTGCTCAATTCCCGATCAGGCGAATGGCCCCGCGGCCTGGCGAACGGTTCGGACTGGGTGGGGCGCAACCTGATGCGCCATCTGCTCGACCCGGTCGAGATCTGGCCAGAGCCAGACTCGCAGATTACGGCGGCAAACAAGGAGATCGGCCTCAACGACTTCTATTTCTTGCAGGGGCAAAAGTATGGAACCGTCCAGTCGTTCGGCGCCATACCGCCGATGGAGTGGGTGACCAACCGCCCCGGACTGAAGGGAAGGGCGCTTCGCCTGATGAGCCCGGCGGTGCGGGCGGTGTATCAGCGGTTCTTCACCGGAGGCCTGGTGCTGGCCGCGATGATGGAGGATCTCCCCTACCTGGACAACCGCGTGCTGCCCAGCGAGCGCGCGGGTTCCGATGGGCGCCAGCGGATGCGCATCCGGTACCGGCTGCATGCGAGTGAAACCGCGCGACACGCCGAATTTCTGCGCCTGTTCGAAGAGTTGCTGGCACCTTTTCGCACGCGCAAGCTGGGCAACGGCAAGAACAATGCGAACCTGGGTCACGTCTGCGGCACCTGCCGTTTCGGCTCCGACCCCGCGACCAGCGTGCTCGACCCGCAGAACCGGGCGCACGAGGTGGACAACCTCTACGTCGTCGACACCTCGTTCTTTCCCTCCAGCGCTGGTTTGAACCCCAGCTTGACGGTTGCGGCCAACGCGCTGCGAGTGGCGCAGCATCTCGATCACGTTCACTTCGGCGACTGACTCGGCTGGTCGCGATACCGGCGACGCCCCACCGAAGAGGGCGACGAACCAGACTGTGTCGCAGTCAGATACTCGGCGTCGGCGTGGCGAGCCGATGACGACGGTCCCTTCTCCGGCTCGCTGCACTCGCCGAGCATGGGTGTTCGGGCTCGTGGATCGCGTGATCGCCTGTCCAACTGAGAAAACGGTAGTTGGGTTAGGTTTGTCCTGCTACGATTCGGCCGCATCGAGAGCCACTTCGAGAGAAGGGTTGGCATGTCGAGCCAACAACAGTCCGAATCGAAACGATCGACCCTGGGGACCAAGTTCCGGATCCTGAACCAGCTTGCCTTCGATCGACGGAACACCCGCCTGTTTTCCCAACTCTTCTATCGCCCGACAGGCTCTGAGCCCGAGGAATACTCGAAATGGTACTTCAACAATCTGGTGTGGCAGGACACCACTTGGATGGGGGTCGAGACCTACAAGTCGCCTTCTGATATGTGGAATTACCAGGAAATCCTTGTCAAGATCAGACCCTCTCTGGTGATTGAGTTCGGTACCGCGTTCGGTGGCTCCGCGTTGTTCTGGGCGAGCGTCATGCGACAGATAGGCCAGCCGTTCAAGGTCCTCTCGGTTGATGTCAGCCACGAGCTTCTCAGGCCGGAGGCGAGGCGGGATCCCGACGTGTTGTTCGTGGAGTCCTCATCCACCGCTCCTGAGATTGCTGAACGTATTCGTCTTCTGCGACAGGAATATCCAGGAAGGGTCTTCGCCATCCTGGACAGCGATCACTCCAGAGATCATGTCCTGGCCGAGATGCAGTTGTTGCGACCTTTGCTCTCGGCCGGCGACTACCTGGTCGTCGAGGATTCCCTCCTCAACGGACATCCGGTTGCTCCTGAATGGGGGCCCGGGCCTTACGAAGCCATCGAGGCCTACGAGAAAGAATTCCCCGACGACTACACACATGACCTGGTTCGCGAGGAAAAATTCGGGTGGTCATTTGCGCCGCACGGATACCTCGTTCGGAAATAGATCGAATAACAGCGCTCAAGTTCGGTTCGGGCATCGAATTGCCCATTGTCGCTGCAGAACTCTCCTCTCGAGTAGGTGACCTTGCCCCAGGCGGACGGACGCGGCTCGACTGAAGAGCGGGCGCATCGGCAGTTGCCGCGGCCAGGATTCCGGACGGATATCGAAGGACTACGCGCCGTAGCAGTTGTGGCGGTTGTCCTCTTTCACGCGTCACTACCCGGTCTCAGCGGCGGGTATGTCGGCGTCGACGTGTTTTTCGTCATCTCGGGTTTTCTGATCACGGGGCTGCTGTGGCGTGAGGTAAGCGCGACCGGTCGGGTCCGGCTTGGCAGCTTCTACGGTGCGCGAGCCCGGCGACTACTACCGGCCTCCGCTGCGGTCGGCGTCATCACGATGATCGCGACGGCGATCTGGCTGCCCCCGTTGCAGGCACCGGCAGTACTCGGGGACGGAATCGCCAGCGCCCTCTACGTCAGCAACTACCGGTTCATGCTCGAAGGTGTCGACTACTTCAACTCGGCCGGCCTCCTCGTGCCGTCTCCGTTCCTGCACTACTGGTCACTCGGGGTCGAGGAACAGTTCTATCTGGTGTGGGCGCCGATGATCCTCGGGGCGGCGTGGCTGATCCGCCGGTCCCGGCGACGTCGCGAGGCGGCGGACATCCCGTCGCACCGTCCTTACCTGGTCGTGCTGTCTGTGGTCGCAGCGGTGTCTTTCGGGCTCTCCTACTTGGCCACTTATGTCGTGCCCGCCGTAGCGTTCTATTCGCTGCCCACTCGAGCCTGGCAGCTTGCGCTGGGTGGGTTGGTTGCGCTGTCAGTCGGACGCTGGGCCAAACTGCCGCGGAGGTTGGCGGCAGTGGCTGGTTGGGCGGGGTCCACTCTGCTCGTACTGGCTTGTACTTGGTTGAGTCCGGACTCGCCGTACCCTGGCGTGGCTGCGCTGTTGCCGACCATCGGCACGGTGCTGATAATCGGTGCTGGATGTGCCATCCCGACCTACGGCGCGGGGCGTTTGTTGAGCCTGGCGCCGATGCGTGCCATCGGCAGGATCTCCTACTCCTGGTATTTGTGGCACTGGCCGGTGCTGATATTCGTGCCGGTCATAGTCGGTCATCCGCTTGGGCTGGGTGCCCGGCTTACCGCGGCGGCATTCGCCGCTGGGCTGGCTTGGCTCACGATGCGCTACGTCGAGAACCCTCTGCGCTTCGCACCGAAAGTGCGCGACTCGGCTGGGCGCAGCCTGGCGCTCGGCGCTGCGGCGACTGCCATTGCCGTGTTCGTGGGTTTTTCGATGGTCGAAGTCGTGCCGACTCCGGTCGGTCACGGAGCGGCGGCCAAACCGCTGAAGGTCACCGTCGAATCGGTGCCGGCTGGTTCGGATATCGGGTCTTATGACTCTGCGGTGCGGCAGGCCTTTGCCGAAGTCCAGGCAGCGGTGGCGGCCTCGGCCGACCTCGGGCCCGTCCCGTCCAACCTGGACCCCCCACTCGCGGCCGCGTCAACCCAGGAAACCACCGTATATCTCGAGGGCTGCATGCGGGATTTCTTCGAGACCGGGCAGCCCGAGTGCGTGACAGGGGACACCGCTTCGACCACGACGGTGACCCTTGTGGGTGATTCGCATGCCGCGATGTGGAATCCGGCACTACGGCAGGCCGCCATCGAACGAGGCTGGCGGCTGGAGACATCGGCCAAGGTTGGCTGCCCCCTTCTCGACCTGCCAATCAAGAACCACGTGGTGAACGGGGACTACACCTCCTGTGAGGAATGGCGAGCCGAAATGATGGATCGACTGCGGGACAAACCACCTCGACTGGTCGTGTTGGGCATGTGGCGCGGATACGGTTCAGGCATCTGGGAGTCGGGATTCCGGTCGTATGACGCAGCGTGGATCGCCAGCTTGAACCGAACCGTTCAGATGTTGCGAAGCAACGGGTCCCAAGTTCTGGTACTCGGCCCCATTCCAGATCCACACACCGTGGTGCCGGTGTGCCTGTCTCATCACCTCGACGACGCAGCCTCGTGCGCGGCGGTGCGATCGATCGCCACAGCGGATGCGCGGTCGATCGAAGCGGAAGCTGCCGCCACCGAAGCCGGCGGTGGACAACACGCCGACCTCACCGACCTCTTCTGCACCGAGCACCTGTGCCCGGTGATCGTAGGCAACTCTCTGGTCTATTTCGACTGGAACCACCTGGCGGCCGGCTACTCGCTGGCGTTGGCGCCGGTCATCGGGGCGTTGGCGGACCGAGCGATGGCCCACGGAGCACGTTCTGCGTTGCGGTAGCGGCGGCGAGTCAATCGGCGCTCGTCGCCGGAGGGCTTCTCCTCAGCAGGCGCGATTTCAGCGACATCGCGGGCTTTTCGATCAAGAACCAGCTCAGAGCGGCCAACGGCACGGTGACCGCAGTGGCGACGATAGCGAACAGTGGCGGCGCCAGAAACGCTAGCCCGCAGATGACCAGGAGCTGTTGCATCGGAAAGGCGTAGATGTACACACCGTAGGACAGATCGGTGCGCAACCTGAAACGCGGGTTGTGGATGAGGGCGCCTGAAGCGATCAGTGCGTAGGCCAGTGGGAAGGCGGCGATCACACGGTAGTTCGGCAGCAGGCTGGCAAGCAGGACTATGGCGACACTGAGCGCGACCAACGACCATCGAGCGGGAATCACGTTGCGCAACTGATAGAGCAGTGCTCCGGCGAGGAACATGACCGCGAAGCGTGCCGCTGCTCCTTGGGCGATCAGCAGCTCCGTCGCCGCGTCGATCTGCGGCCTCTCGCCGGGGGGCGCTTCGACGATTGCGCTCATCGACGGCAGTTGCATCGACCAGAGCACAGCCATCGCCAGCAACAGTGGGATCACCCATCGGCGAGCAAGAAGTCGGGTCACCCCGAGGACGGCAATGGCGATGTAACACAATGCCTCCCAGTAGAGGGTCCACAGCGAGCTGTTCCACTCTCCAGGGCGCGGAACCCCCAGTGGGGTGCCGTCGATATCGTTGACCTTGATAAGCAGGGCGCTGTTCTGCAGGACATAGTCGATCGGCCCCGAAGACAGCAGCAGGTTGGCTGGAGCGCCGCCCTGAATCGCCACGGCGGTCGGTGCGATGACGAATGCCACCACGATCAGGCAGATCCAGAACGCGGGAAGTAGGCGTAGCCCTCTGGCCGCGAAATAGTCTCTCAGGCGCGGTCTTTTGAACCAGCTCCAGGTGATCAGGAATCCCGAGATTGCAAAGAATCCGTCCACCCACACATCCCTGAGAAGCTGATGGGCTGGTTCGAACGATACCTGGCGCCCGGTGACAAGCCAGGAGTGCCAAAGTATCACCCCTGTGGCCATCGCCAATCGCCAGGCATTCAGGGCATTGTTTTTGGGATCGAACTCGTCGCCGAGTTTGAGGATGGTCTTGCGGGGCCGTTCTGACCGTCCGGCGCCCTCCCCCGACCCTGCGACATTTGGATCCGCGCTCATCTCACCTCATCCGCCCGAGTGAACTACCCAGGTTGTCTCGCCGACGCAGAATCGCCACAGGTCGATCGAATCCCACTGTCCGGCGCTGGCTCACCTGCCCATTCCGTGTGCCACCTGGTTCGCCAGGAACTTCGCCAAAAGTGACTTCGGGCGCACAATACAACGATCAATCGCCAAAGGGAGGCAGCATCGCGAGATTGCTCAGAATTGACAGTCCGGGTGCCTGCAAACCTTGGTCTCCGGACAGATCGCCTGCTCCGCTGGTAGCGACCCGTCCGCCCGGTCAGCCGACGCGACCGAGGCGCGCGAACTCTTCAACAAGGTCAGCAGCGGCAACCGCGCTTTCGGACGGCTGCGTCATTTGCTGCGCGAGGGCGCGGGCGTTGGCGAGGTACTGGGGGTCGAGTGTCCGGCGGAGGTCTGCGAGCAAGGTTCTCTCGGTGGTCGTCGAAAACCGTCGCCCGGCTCCCACCTTCAATCGCTTGAGCTGGCGCGTCCGCAATGCCTGGTCAGGCAGGGTCCAAAGGCCGACCTGCGGCACCCCCGCCCGCAGGCATGCGGCGATGGTTCCGGCGCCGCTGTGGTGCACAACGGCGCGACAGGCCGGGAAGGTCGTTGCGTAGTTCAGTTGGCCCACAAACTTGATGCAATCGCGGTTGCGGACGCCGCTGAGGTCGGTGGCGCCGGCGCCGACCAGAGCTCGTTCACCGAGCTGCTCGCAGACGGCGCTGATCATTGCGATCGTCTCGGCCGGCGAGCCGATCGGCACGCTGCCGAACCCGAAGAAGACCGGTGCGCTTCCCTCCGCAATCCAGGTGGCGACCTCCTCGTCGGCCTCCGTCGGTGATTCCAGCGTCAATGTTCCGACAAAGGGCCGCTGGCCACCCCATTTCGCCCACTCGGCCGCCAGTCCGGGGACGACCGCCTCGTCATATGCTTGAATCTCGAGACAGGCGCGCTCTGCGATGCGGTCTGGCCACGGAGTTGCCGCTTCGGGCAGGCCAAGCCCGCGGCGCTGAGCATCCTCGACTTCCTTGACCGGGCCGCTCCAGGACAACCGCTCATAGGCCCGCATCACCGCGTGGCCCAACGTTGCTGGTAGGAGCGGCAACACCCTCCCGTTTGCCCTGGTGGGGAAGAAATGCACGGTGGCCAGCGGAATGCCGTAGTACTCGGCGACGTTCGCCGAGAACTGTTCGAAACCGTAACCGGCGATGATCAGGTCGGCGCCCTCGGCGAGCTCGGCCAGCGTCGAAAAGGCTTCCGCGGTCCAGCACCGGGAGACTATCTCCCCGATCTCGCGTCCCATCCTGTCCAGATCTCTTGCTCGCCAGGGCGTCCGGAACAGACACGACCAGTAGTCGCGTTGGGCATCCATCATTACCTGCGAGTCCTCGCCCCACGCGATCGCAGCGAGCCCGGCTGATTCGGCGAAGCCGACCACGTTGGGCGGCACGGCGATGGCGACCTCATGGCCGCGGCGCAACAGCTCGCGGCCTATGACAACAGTGGGCTCGACGTCACCACGTACGCCGTGGCAAGCGAGCGCGATCTTCATCGCAGACCTAACCTTCCGGGTCGCTCGCGCCGGGCGCGGGGTCGAACTCAACCAGGGCCAGCATTGCCAGCACCGGGAAACCGAGTCCCACCAACCGTCGAAGAGGTCGATACACGGGGTGGTGCCGGGTCTGCCACAACAGGTGGCCGAACAACGCGCCACGCCCCTGCGGAAGCGCAAGGTTGTGGACGGCCCGAACCCTGGGCACCAGGTCGTTGAGGTCGGCCAACTCCCCCGGTGACAGGCTGAACGGGGTTCGTGGCCAATCCTGCCGCAGCACCTTCCACAACCGATGCCGCGCCGCCAGCATGGCCTGGGACTTCGGCGGTAGGTCGAACATCATCTGCCCACCGGGGAAACGACGGGCGCACTCGCGAATCAAACCGAGCGCGTCGGCCGGCTCCAGGTACGGCAGGAGTCCCTCGGCGGTGATGAACACCCCGCCTTCCGGGTCCACCCGGTCCATCCAGCTGAAATCCAGTACCGATTGCGCGCAGCTCGAAATGCGCGGGGAATGCGGTAGCAGCCGCTCACGGAGTTCGATGTTCGGCGGTAGATCGACGGTGAGCCAACGAAACCCATCGCCGAGTCCGGCGGCGTCGAGGCGCCAGAAGCTCGTCTCCATGCCCTCGCCGAGCGCGACGACCGTGGCATTCGGGTGATCGGCGAGGTAGCGGTGGGTGTTCTCGTCGAACGCCAGGGCCCGGATGGCGAGGTCCTGACCGTCGGCGGCGAGTTTGAACCTGTTGAAGTCGTAGTCGATCGAATCGACCAGGCTGATCGCCAGCGGGTCGTCGATGATGGCGTCGGGCCGTGACGCCTCACTTGCGCGACACCACAACGTCACCATGGCAGTGTCCGGCAGCGGCATGACGTTCGTCATCGAAGCGCTGCTCCGCCCGTGATCACCAAGATCTCAGTCACTCCCTGCGTGGCCGTCACCGTCTCGTGGCGTGCAACCGGAACCTCGTCCGAATTTGCTCAATTCGGCGTGCACGGGCACCGCCGGGCCACGATGAACACTACGCCAAACACCATCGGGTGGCACCGATATCGGTCAATGTCGGTTCTGCGTCCCATACACTCCGGGCATGTTCGCTCGTGACGCACTGCGCCGCGCGCGGATGCGGCTCAGCACGAATCGATCATCCTCGCCTGGCGGCAGTCCGGTGCCCCGGGTCGTCGTGGTCTCCAACGTCAGCAACTTCGGCGGTGGTGGCGTGATCGGATTCCGGGACATCCTGCGAGCGCTTCGAAGTAAACGCCCGGACGTCGAGCTCTTTGCCGTATTTCCCCAGAAGGGAGATCTGGCGGCGGACTGCGCCCGGTACGAAGTCACCACGCTGACTGCCTGGACGCCATGGTGGGCCTTCGGCAAGTGGTCGCGAACCGCTGGTTTCGACCTGCATGCGTTGGTCGGCGCGGTGCCCTACAGCATCATCCTGATCCCGGGCATCGTGCAGGCGGTGCTGCTGCTGAGGCGGCTGCGTCCGGCACTGGTGCTCAGCAACACCATGACGATCCCGTCCCACGCGATCGCGGCCGCCCTGCTCGGTATCCCCCACCACTGGGTCGTCCGCGAGTTCGGCAGAGATGACCACCGATTGTGGTTCCTCCTCGGCTACCGCAGGACCGTTCGGCTCATCGGCCGACTGTCGGAGTCGGTGATCTGCAATTCACGGGCGGTCGAGCTCGCCCTGCTGGCGCAGGATCCGTCGATGACCACGCATGTGGTCTATCCGGTGGTCGACACTCCCCTCGCGACAGCCTCGGAGCGCCGGCCCGGGGAGCCCATGCGAGTCCTGCTCGTCGGCTATTTCTCGCAATCCAAGGGGCAGCACCTTGCGATCCAGGCTGTCTCCGCCGCCCGCCGGGCCGGCGTCGATATCGAGTTGACGCTGATCGGAGCGGGCAGCCACAAACCGCTACGCATCCTCGCCGAGACGCTGGGCGTCACAGATCTGGTCCGCATCCACGAACCGACCCGCGATCTCCGACCGCACTGGTCAGCCGCCCACGTCGGGCTCATGTGCAGCGAATCCGAGGCGTTCGGGCGGGTGACCGTGGAGGCGATGAGGGCGGGACTGCCGGTATGCGGGACCGATTCGGGCGGTACTCCTGAGATCATCGCGCCCGGCGTCACCGGACTGCTCAGCCCCGCCGGCGACGCCGAGCAACTCGCGGCCAATCTGATGAGACTCGAAGCAGACGAGCAGTTGCGTCGAGAGTTGGCCCGCGGAGCACTGGCGGCGTCACAACGCTTCGGGCGGGACCGTCATGACGACGAACTCGCCGCCGCACTAGGCCTTTGTTGACGATCGGCACTGCGAGCGCCAGGCTTGCCTCTACTGGACGAGCCCGAATCACCGGCTGAGGTTTTCGCCGACGTCTCAGCGCTACTCGAGTTGTCCGCGTGGCGTGAATCATCCGCGGCGGTGTCAGCAGCTTCTTCGACATCGGCGCTGTCATCCGACGGTTCGGAGAACACCGTCGAGGGGTCTGTGTCCACCGGCTCGGCCTCGACGAGCTCATCGATCTCGTCGCCGGGCTGTTCGGACACCGGTGCCGAACAATCGGTACACGTCGACACCGGCGAGACGGTCGGAGCCGCACTCGGGTCGCTGATCGCGGCCGGTTCCGGCGGTGCGGAATCGCCCTCCGGGCCGCCGACGCCGTATGCGTCGGGCCGCTGGGTGCTCAGCGGGCGTACCCCGGTGAGGTGCTCGATGCCGTTGTCGAGTCCAGTCGGGATCGCCACCAGAAGGTCGTTGGCGAACGTGATGGGGTTCTCGAAGTACAGCGGATCGAACGGGGTCGGTTTGCCCGGGCTGATGCTGCGGTCGTAGGCGGACTCGACGATCACACGCAGCACCGGGTCCCACGAATCGGCCAGCGCAGGTCCGACCACCGGGATGCCCTGCACGGGGTGCAGGATCGGGAGGATGTCGGTGCCGATCATGTAGTAGTGGGTGTCACCGTACTGCCCCTGATCGACCACGCCGGGATCGTCGAGGCTGTGGTCGCCGTAGGTGGTGTGCAGCAGGACGATCCCCATGTAGGCATTGAGGTCTGCGAGCAGGTTGAGCGGATTCAACGGGATATCGGTGAAGCCGTACTGGATCGCGATGTCGACGGTCGAGTATTGGGTGTCGGTCGGAGCCGGCTCGGTGATCTGCTCGTGATGCGGTACCCCGAACAGTGTGGCCGCCACGATTCCGGTGGTGTCGCGGGTACCCAGCCCCCCGTTCGGTCGCGCATTGCCGATCACGACGAAAGACACGTCTGGGCCGTCGCCCGCCGCGTACTGGGCCGTGAGCCTGGCCTTCTCCAGCATTGCGATGGTGGCGCTCTGCGAGTATCCGAAGACCACGAACGAGTCGGCCGGGGACGGCGCGGAGGACGCGATGTTCTCGTTGTAGTGACAGACCTCGGAGGTGATGCAGTTGTCGAGATTGGCCAGGCCTTGGGCGATCGACTCCCCCAAGGTGAGGGTTCCGTAGTTCGGTGCATGCTCTTCGGGAGTGATGACGGCGACGCTGTTGTAGGGCCCGTCCGGGATTCCCGTGGAGTCGGTCCCGGTCGCGGAGGGCAGCACATAGTCGTTTTCGGCCATGCCGATGTACTGCTGCACGTACGGAATCGTGTCCGGTGGTGTCGCCAGCGAATGTCCCGTGCCGCCCATGATGAGCAGGGTCGTTCCCGCGAGTGCGGCGAAGGTGAAAATCGGCGGCATGGTCGCCGCGATGGTCACGACGGTAGCGACCACGAGTGCTGATACCGCCACGACAGTCGCGCGACGCGCACTGCGCATGTAAAGCCCCCTCGAGTGCGGTGTACTGCCGCCTTGCATGAAGCGCAGCCCCACAATCTGTTGCTGTATCAGTCGAATCCGATGTTACGATCCTGAATCGCCCAAGGCTAGAGCAATCTTTGGGTCATCACGCTGAGGAGCTCGATTGTGGCTGATGGCGACTTGACTGCCGACAGCGCAGAACGCGTGCTGTGGGACGTGATCGTCGTCGGAACGGGCATGGGCGGTGGCATGCTCGGCCGCCGGCTGGCCCAGTCCGGCCGAAAGGTGCTGTTCGTCGAAAAAGGACGCTCTGCGCTGCCCGAAGTCCCCGACACGATTCGGTCAGCCATGCCCGAGGTGGCCGAACCGCACGCGGGTCAGTCCACGGCGACCTACTTCGACGCCCTGGCCCGCGCCGGTCGGTCCACCGACGAGATCGAAGACATCAGCGGACGGTTCTCGAAACGATTCATCCCCTTCATCGGAAGCGGGACGGGCGGATCCTCGGCGCTGTACGGCATGGTGTGCGAGCGGTTCTTCGCCGAGGACTTCACCCCCCGGCAGTACTTCGGTGACCCGGGTGACTCAACCATCCCCGACGCCTGGCCGGTCACCTACGAGCAGATGGCTCCGTGGTACGGCGAAGCCGAGCGGTTACTCGGCGTCCGGGGCGGGCCCGATCCGCTGCGGCCGCCCGCCGGGGGTTTGCCCACCGCGCCACCGTTCTCAGCCGAGAACCAGCTGCTGGCCGACTATCTGGCCGGGCGCGGGCTGCATCCATACCGCTTGCCGATGGCCTGTGACTACACCGAGGGATGCGTGACCTGCCAGGCCTATTTGTGCGCGAGGACGTGCAAGAACGAGGCCGGCCGCAATGGCGTGCAGCCGGCTGTGGCCGAGCATGGTGCGCAGTTGCTGGCCGACTGCCGGGTGCTGCGGTTGGACGCTGACCGCACGCACGTCCGGCGGGTCATCTGTGAGCGCCGCGGCACTACGCTGACATTGAAGGGCAAGGTCGTGGTGCTCGCCGCCGGGGCCCTGGCCACTCCACTGCTGCTGCTCAACTCGCGATCCGGTGACTGGCCGCGCGGTGTGGCCAACGGCTCAGACTGGGTGGGGCGCAACCTCATGCGGCACCTGCTGGACTGGATCGAGGTCTGGCCGGAACCCGGTTGCAGGATCACCGCCGAGAACAAGGAACTCGGGCTCAACGACTTCTACTTCTTCGAGGGCCAGAAACTCGGCACCGTCCAGTCGGCGGGTGCCATGACGACACTGGCACCGATGGAGATGCTGACAAACCACCCGGGCTGGGGAGCCAAGGCCATGCGTCTGTTGAGCCCCGCTGCGCGACCGTTCTACGAGAAGTTCTTCACCGGTGGGCTGATCTTGGCCGCGATCATGGAAGATCTCCCGTATCTCGACAATCGTGTGCTGCCCAGTGCCGATCCCGGTTCCGACGGCCGCCAGCGACTTCGACTTCAATATCGTCTGCACCCCAGCGAGGTCGAGCGCCGCGCAACATTTCTGCGACAGGTGAAGGATGTGTTGGCGCCGTTCCGCAGTCTCACGCTGCGAACCGGGGAGAACAACACCGCGCTCGGCCACGTGTGCGGTACGTGCCGCTTCGGCACCGATCCCGACACCAGTGTGCTGGACGCGCAGAACCGCTCCCACGAAGTCGACAACCTCTATGTCGTGGACTCCTCGTTCTTTCCCTCCAGTACCGGGCTGAACCCCAGCCTGACGGTGGCGGCCAACGCCCTGCGGGTGGCCCACCACGTCGATCAGGCCCATTTCGCGAACTGATCCACGGGCAGGCTCGGGGCCTCGCGCCGCGAGTAGCATGGTTTCGTGGATCTGTTTGTGCGTGAATCAGGTCCGTTGGAGGCGCCCACCCTCGTCTTGCTGCACGGAGGGAGGATGAGCGGTTGGTCCTGGGCACCCGTGGTCGAACGAATGCTGCGATACCAGCGATACCGTTGCTTGGTGCCCGACCTTCCGCAGTACGGGAAGAGCGCAGGCCAAGGACCTTTCGAGATGACCCGAGCCGCCGGTGCTGTGGCCGACCTGATCCGGTCCCGGGCCGGCGGGAGGGCGCACCTGGTGGGATTCTCCCTCGGGGCCCAGGTCGGAATGCAGGTGCTGGCGGCCGAGCCCGGCGTCGTCGACCGCGCGGTGCTGTGCGGCGCGATCGTCAACACGCTGCCGGGCGGCCGATTTGCACAACGGGTGGCGGGTCGGCTCGCCCGAACCGCATCGTTCCGGTGGATGGTCAACCGGGGATTCGAGGCTCGCGAAATTCCGATTCCTGCTGCGAATGTCACCGACTATCGTCAGGACCTGAGTCTCAGGTCGGGCGGGGCGGTCGGCCACATCGTCGCGGCGTCGGTGGGTTTCGCTGCTCCCAGTGGACTGGAGAGATCCGGCACCCCCACACTGTTTCTCACCGGCACCAAGGAATGGCCGGTGGTTCGCCGGCGGGCGGCTGCGCTCGCGCGGCTGATGCCGAACGGAACCGAGCGGGTCGCAGTCGGGATGCGCCACGACTGGCCGCTACGCCATCCGGATCTCTTCTCGCGCACCGTCGACGCCTGGCTTTCCCGCGCGGCGCTGCCGACCGAGATCGTGGCAGCGCCGATCAGGCCGGCATGCGTGGTTCGAGGCCGGCGGCTTCGTAGATCGAATCGATGACGGTCATGTTCTCGACCGCGTCCTGGGGTGTCGTCCGGATCGGCTCTCCGCGCAGCACCGCGGCGGCGAAGGCATCCAGTTGATACTCGTAGGTTGCCCGAAGCGGAAAATGTTCCACGCGCTTTCCGTTCGCCGATCGAACCGAGAATCGCTGGAACGGTATCAGCGGATTGAGCCGCAGTTCGCCGCGGTCACCAACCACCCTAGCGGTGAAGTGGGGCAGGTCCGATGACCACATCGAGCAGCGGACACTACCGGTGTATCCGCCGGGAAAACGCAATTCGGCCGTCATGGCCCGGTCCAGTTGCGGACCACGCAGCTTCGCCTGCGCGGACGTGACTTCCGGGGTCGAGCCGCCGAATGTGCGAACCATGTCGACCGCATAGCAGCCGAGATCCATCAGCGAGCCGCCGGCCAGCCTGTAGTCGTACCGGATATCGGAGAACTTCGGCAGCCAGAAGCAGGACGCCGCCTCCACCCGCTGCAGCCTGCCCAGTTCACCTGAGCCGATGATCTCTTCGACACGCAGGGCGAACGGGTGGTAGCGGTAGTGGTAACCCTCCATCACCACCCTGTCCGAAGCCGCAGCCAGCGCGGCGATCTCGCGTGCCTCGGCGGCGTTGGCGGTGAAGGGTTTCTCGCACAGCACATGCTTGCCGGCCTCGAGCGCTGCGCGCGTCCATCTGCCGTGCAGCCCGTTCGGAAGCGGGTTGTACACCGCGTCGAGATCCGGGTCGGCGATCAGCGCCTCGTAGCTGTCGTGCACCCGGGCGATGCCGTGCTTGCCGGCGAACGATCGCGCGCGTGAGCCATCGCGCGCGGCGACGGCCGCCACCACCGCCTCGCTGTGTTTCCTGGCGGGTTTGATGATCGCCGCAGGCGCAATGCGCGCTGCCCCCAGGATGCCGATCCGTATCGGGGCCTCGGTGTCAGACACGTGCTCGAGGTGAGTGCTCGACCCGGATCACTACTTGCGCCACAGCACGCCTGTCCCGTCGATGTCGACGATGGGTGCTGATATCCCATGCCTCGTACGGTAATCGGTGACCGCCGTCTCGCACGCCTTCACCGCCCGATAGTCGTCGATGATGCAGAAGCCGCCCGGTGACAATCTCGGATAGAGGGCATCAAGGGCCTGGATGGTGGATTCGTAGAGGTCACCGTCGAGCCGCAGCACCGAGATTCGCTCGATCGGGGCGTCGGCAAGGGTGTCCTTGAACCACCCGGGCAGAAAACGGACGCGGTCATCGAGCAGGCCGTAGCGCTCGAAGTTCGCGCGGACTTCCGATTCCGAGACCCCCAGTATTCCGGCGGCGAAATCAGCCCTGATCCCCTTGTCCGCTTTGTAGTTCGCCGGGTCCGAGCGCGGCACCCCCTGGAACGAATCGGCAAGCCACACGTTTCGGGTGCCGTCACCGTAGGCTGCCAGGACCGCACGCATCAGGATGCACGCTCCTCCGCGCCACACCCCGCATTCGATCAGATCTCCCGGGATGTCCTCCTCGAGCACTGTTTCGACGCAGTGCTGCAGACTCGTCAATCGCTGCATCCCGATCATCGTCTCGGCCTCTGCCGGCCAGTCCAGGCCTAATTCGCGTGCCTGCTGGGCCTTCGCATTCGAGCCCCGGAGTATCGGGGTCAGAGTGTTGACGGTCTTCAGCAGGAGGCGACGCTGCAGTGGCCAACCCGACGGGGTGCGCTCGTGCATTCCGTATCTGGTCAGGTTGCGCCGGAGCAGGTCGAGGTACAGCGATCGGACGTCGTAGTCGGTCACAGTCACGGCTGCCCCTATCTCGCATACCGGTGTTGATCTCGCAAACCGGCGGTGATCTCGCAAACCGGTCTTGATCTCGCAAACCGGTACTCCCGGGCAGAGTCTAGACATCTATCGACCGCGTGTTCCGCACTTTCCCCGAACAGATCGTCACAGGCGTCGATTTGTCGGTGTCGGACGGTCGACGACGATGCGGCGGATCGGCGATGGACACACAGACGACCCGGTAGGGTCCCGCCCATGTGGAGCTCGCTGCTGCTCCTGGCTGTGCTGGGGATGCTCAATCCAGTTCGCCTCGGAGTCACAGCACTCGTGATCTCCCGCCCAAGACCGCTGCCGAACCTGCTCGCCTACTGGACCGGCAGCCTGACGGTGGGCGTTCCCGTGCTGTTCGTGCCCCTGTTGGTGCTGCAGTTCACCCCGATGCTGCGGTCTTTCAGCCAAGACTGGGCTGATCCGGGTGCCAGTTCGACTGTCCAGCGCATCCAGGTCGGCTTCGGGGTGTTCGCGCTGTCGGTCGCCGTTTTGTTGACCTTGAGCTTGGTGATGCGTCGGCGCCCCGCAGGCGTAGCGGCCCAGGGCTCCCCGGCTGTGCTCGACGAGCCGGATACGGCGTCCGCACAATCGTCGCCGCTGAATCGGGCTGAGGATGACGCGGCCGAGGGCGGGTCGGCGATACGTCGGCTGATCGGCCGCGCCAACAACGCCTGGGAGAACGGCTCGCTGTGGGTGACCTGGTTGATCGGCCTGCTGGTGGGTCCCGGACCCGACGCGGTGCTGTTCGCGCTCGCGATCATCGTTGCCTCGGGAGCGGCGCTGGGCGCGCAGCTGGTCGCCGCTGCCGCATATCTCGTCGCGATGCTCGCGGTCGTCGAGGTCATTCTGGTCAGCTACCTGGTCACCCCGGCGAAAACGCGGGCTGCGCTGAAGCTCCTACACGACTGGGCATCGGCGCACCGCCGCCACATCCTGATCGCGATATTCGCGGTGCTCGGGTTCTCGATGGTGGCTCACGGAATGGGTGGGATCTGAGGCTGTCCTCTCGGAGCGCCGCGGGCGCCTGGGGTTTCAGCTACCTGACTCTGCCGCTTTGCGGTAGCCGAGGATGGCCAGCGGAACGATGACTGCGGCCAGAGCGAGCGCCCAGATCGATGTCAGCAGCAGCGGCCACAACGCGGGGTCCCCGAGGGCGAGTGCCCGCATGGATTCGATCGTCGGTGACATGGGCTGGAAGCGGATCAACGGCTGCATCCAGGTGGGCAGCATTTCCACGGGCGGGGTACCGGAGCTCGCGAACACCGCGCCGATGGCCGGCACCCCGAGCCACATGATCGCCGCACTGTTCGTCGTACGGACCGCGATCGCCACCAGCGCCGTCGCGAAGACGACTGCGACCATGACAGGGACCAACAGGAACGGGATGAGAGCCAGCCAGCTTCCCTGGAAGCGCAGTCCGAGCCCGATACCGACCGCGGTGATGATGGCCGAGGCCACGAATGTACGAGCGGCCTCGGCGAGCAGCCTGCCGGTCAGGGCGCTGGCCCGGTTGACGGGCAACACCCACATCCGGGTGAGCAGGCCGAAATCGCGTTCGACTCGAATGTTGAGGCTGGCGGCCAGCGCCCCGAACATCGCACCGGCGACGGCGCATGTCGGAACCAATCCGTACAGGCTGTCTGTGCCGGTGACCTTCATCGCGGACTCGCCCACCAGCAGGTAGTAGGTGAGCAGCAAAAAGGTTGGAAACAAAAGAGCTTGGATCGGCACCAGCGGCTCGCGGCGCCAATGGGTCAGAAGCCGGCCGGCGAACAGCAGGCTCTCGCCGGCCAGCGAACTACGCAGTTCGGTGTTCACGCTCATTGCGACCGCCTCTGCATCCGCATCGCAATGGCGCCGAACACGAGCAGGAGCCCCAGACACCAGGCCAAGCTGATCGTCAGATTGCTGATCACGACATCGCCGGTAGCGAATCCGCGCAGGGTTTCGGTCAACTGGGATACGGGCTGGTAGCGCACGAACGGTTGCAGCCAGTCGGGGAACGACTCGACCGGGGCCATCCCCGTGGACAGCATGATCAGGAGCAACTGGGGAATCAGGAGCAACTGACTCGATGCGCCGCTTCTGCCGATCTGGGAGTCCGCGATACCGGCCCCCGTTGCGTCGGCACCCAGCGACAGCGCCAGGGTGAACACCAGGACCAGAGCGGCGAAAGCCACTGCGTAGCCGATCCCGCCGAATATCCGGAAGCCGAACACGTACCCGACCGCGATGGCGGTGAGCAGGGCGATGGCCCCGCGGAACAGGCAGTACAGCATGCGGGCCATCAGTGGCACGACCGAGGGGATGGGCAGGGTGCGCAGCCGGACTCCGAAGCCGGACTGTTGATCCACGACCGCGCGGTCCACGGTTGTCAGCGCGCCGAGGAAGACCACCTGGATGACGATGACGGGTAGCAGGTATTGCGCGTAACTCGTCTCACCCGTATCGATCACATTGCGCAGCGCGAAATGGAAGACGACGAAGAAGCCGGTGGGGGCCAGAATCGCGAACGGCAGATCGTCGCGAATCTGACTGAGCACCATCCGCTCGGTCAGCGCCGCAAGCGCGGTCACGTCACAACGCTTGTAGTGAGGTGCAGGAACGCTTCGTCCAGAGAGGGTTTGCGCAGCGAGATGTCGGCCAGCTCGACTCCGAGCTGGTCGACCCTGCGGAAGACCTCACTGAATGTCGCGACGCCGTTGGGTGCCAGCACCGACACCGTGCTCGCGTCGTAGTCGGCTTCGGCGCCCTCCAGATCAGCGACTGCCTGGAAGATTCTGGACAGGTCGGCCGGGTCCACCGGGCTCACCGTGCAGTAGCTGTATCCGACCCGGTGCTTGAGGTCCTCGGCGGTCCCGCGGGCGATGACGCGACCCTGATCGATGACGACGATCGAATCGCTGAGCACATCGGCTTCTTCGAGGTACTGCGTCGTGAGCAGGACCGTGACTCCCTGAACCGACAGCGACGACACCAGGTCCCAGACCGCGCGTCGGCTGCGGGGATCCAGCCCGGTCGTCGGCTCGTCGAGGAACAGCACCTTCGGGAGAACGACAAGAGCAGCTGCGATGTCGATCCGGCGCTGCATGCCGACCGAGTAGTTGACCACTCGCCTGTCAGCGGCGTGCGACATCTCGAACTGTTCGATCAGGGCATCGGCGCGCAGCTGCGCGTGTTTGCGCCGCATCCCCCGCAGCCGGCCGAACAGCACCAGGTTCTCCCTGCCGGTCAGCTGCCAGTCGAGCGCGGCGAGCTGGCCGGTGGTACCAATGCTGGCGCGCACCTGGCCGGGGTTCTGGCAAACATCATGACCGGCCACAACAGCTTGGCCAGAAGTCGGCCGCAGCAACGTGGACAAGATCTTTATGGTGGTGGTCTTGCCCGCACCGTTATGACCGAGAAGCGCGCAGACCGACCCGGCAGGGACCGAGAAGCTCACGTCCTGCAATGCGTGCACTGTCCCGCCGAACGTTTTGGCGACGCCGTCTAGCTCGATCACGAGTGCAGATGATACTGGGGGGCAGGGGTGTCGAACCTGAGATTGGCGCACCTCGGTAGCAGTAGGCGGGCCAGGAGGCCGCGATCGACCGGTTCGTGCCCGGATGTGCGCAGGGTGCCCGATCGGTGCCCATCGATGTTCACCGCCGCGCGGTCCGCAAGAGATCGGAGTCGCCCACCCGGGCGCCCGGCGTTCGCTGGTTACCCGTCACTGCGCACGCGGGCGAAGTCCTCGGCAAGATCGGCGGCCGCCGAAACGCTGTCGGCGGGTCTGCTCATCAGCGCCCCGATCTCGCGGGCTCTGGTCAGGTACCGCGGATTCAGGATGGTGCGCAGGTCGGCGACCAGCGATTCCTCGGTCGCCGACGAGAAGCGCCGCGCGGTGCCCACCTTCAACCGCTTGATCGCCGCTCCCCAGACCACCTGGACATCAGCCATCCACAGGATCAACGTCGGGACTCCGGCGCGCAGGCTCGCGGCCGTCGTACCGGCGCCCCCGTGGTGTACCACCGCCCGGCAGAGCGGGAAGACCGCTGCGTAGTTCACCGCGTCGACCACCTTGACGTGGTCGAATGCTCGTGCCTCGCTGAAGTCGGTCCAGCCCGCGCACACCAGGGCCCGCTCGCCCAACCGGGCGCAGGCCGCGGAGATCATCGCGATCATCTCCGCCGGCGACTCGACCGGAATGCTGCCGAACCCGAAGCAGATCGGCGGCGTCCCGGAGGCGATCCACGACGCCACATCAGCGTCGGCCGCCGTCGACGACTCCAGTGTCAACGTGCCCACGAACGGCCTGTTGACCGTCGGTGACCCGGATCCATTCGCCCATTCAGCAGCCAAGCCCGGGAAGCAGATCTCCTCGTAGGCCTGAATCTCCAGGGAGCCACGTTCGGCGATCCGGCGCGGCGCCGGGGCCGTTGCCCGCTCGAGGCCCAGGTGCCGGCGCTGCGCATCCTCGACCTTCCTCACCCCTCGCCACACCAGCCACTCGTACCCCCTCATCAGCGAGCGGGTCACCGGTGCCGGCAGGGCGGGCATGAGCCGACCGTTGACGCGGATCGGAAACCACAACACCGTCGCCAACGGGATATCGCGATACTCCGCGACATTGGCGGCGAGCTCCTGGTAGCTGACGCCGGTCACCAGCAGGTCCGCGTCCTCCGTCAGCGACGTGAGCATCGCGCTCATGTCCGCCCAGCACCGCGTCCCGGGCTCCCGGGATTCGCGCAGAAACCGCAACACATCCCGAACCCGCCAGAAGTTGCGGAAGAAATACGCCCAGAAGTCCCGGGTCTCCTCCAGCCATGCCTTCGTGTCCGGGCCGTAGGCGACCGCCGGCAGGCCGACCGCCTCAACCGAACCGATGAGGTCAGGCGGGACGGCCATGCACACGTCGTGCCCTCTGTGCAGGAGTTCACGCCCGAGTGCGATGCCCGGCTCGACATCGCCGCGAGTTCCGTAGAAAGCCAGCACAATCTTCACAGCGTGGTTCCGGCCCTTCACTGCCCGTCCGTGTTTCGCACAATGACCGTGCGGTCTGGGAGCCTAACCCGGCCCCGACCAGGCAACGCAGCGAAACCGACGTTTCGGCTCGCTCGGCCGGATTCGCGCGCACTCGCCGCGAATTTGCCTGGCGGGCCTACTGCTCGACTGGATCAGCTTAGGACCAGGTCCCTTTGCGGCCGTGAACCAGCGCCAGTGCGCCGAGAGCCAGTCGCACCATCCACGGAAACATGATCCGGTTCAGTTTGCGGTAGCGCCGGGAATCCTCCAGCGCCGTCCGAAAGCCGGCCTCACTCATCCGGTAGGCCTCCGAAACACGGTCCAGAGCATCCTGATCAAAGGGATCGTCTCGAGCGGCCGCACTGAGTGCCCGGTAGACGCTGGACATCCAGTCGGCTCCGAAGGTCTCTGTCACCGGTCCGCGGTGGGTGTGGTGCCTCAGATCCGCAGAGAGGAACTCGTCTATCGCATCTGCTGCCCGCTGCGGGTCCAGATCGATCTCGAGGCCCGTCGAAATCCGCTTGACCTCCCGGCGCCAGTCCTCCAGAAGGTTCGAATATTCAACGAACACCCGGGGCACGTCGCGGGTGTCTCGTTCGGCGAGCAGGGTGTACTTGAGCCACCAGGCGCTACCGAGTTCCGGTGAGGAACCGACGTAATTCTGACGGCGGGCGCGCTTTTCGATCGACGCGATGGCTTCCGTCGGGTGACGTACCGCAACCACGGCCGCGACATCGAATCCGGACAGCCGCGCCGCCTCGAACCACAAACCGATCAGGGCCGTGATCTTCGGTTCCTTGATGACGACCACCGGTGCCGCCGGCACCGTGGCGAAGAACGTTCTGACCTTGGCCAACCAGCGGGCTTTCGTTTCAGCGTCGGGCGCCGAGCCCTCGGAATCGTGCAGTGAGAGGTCGTAGGCCGAGCTTCCCTGATTCCGCAGGATCTCTTCGTTGAGCTGCACCGCCATTCGCGGTTCCCAGTAGCCACGCGGGTTGTCCTTGGTGGCGCCCAACAGCCTTGGCGGGAGCGCGGCGCCACACAGTGACAGCACCCGCGCCAGTGCCGATGTTCCGGAGCGGCCGAAACCCAGCACGAACAGAGCTACCGGGCGGGCTGCCGTAGTGCTTCGGCTCGGGTCCACAGCGACAGGATAGAGATGCGGTAATCGATTCGGGGAGCTTTGGGCTGCCCATCCACTCCGGCCGACGGCTACCGCGCTCCGGATTGCGTTTTCTGCCGAGTCGCGCCATCGCGTCGTCTACTCTGGCCGTGTCAATCGGTTCGGCCCCGGCCAAGGACCATGCCCGTGCTGCGGCGTCGCCCCGCGACCGGGTGGATGCCTCAGCAGGCTTCGCGGGCGAATCCTGCGTCATCGGAGGCAAATCAGTGGCAGTCCGGATACGCCCCGTGCGTGCTTCTTCCAGCGCTCCCGCATCCACAGCAGAACTGCGACCGGATAATCGGCTCGCGTTCCTGGACCAGGCTTTCTACGCCGGCCACCGCGCGGCGGGGCAGAAGGAAGTCATGCAGGTCGTGTGGGTCTACGAGCGAGCGATCGACCTCGACGCACTGAAGCGGTTCCACCAGAATCTCGCGCAGGGAATGATGGGGCGGCGTATCGAACGTTCAAAGCTGCCGTTCGGGCGGGACCGGTGGGTCTGCGATGGCAGGCCGTCGGAACTCGATATCGCTGAGCACGCCCGCCCGCGTTCCGAATTCGGTGACTGGCTCGACGAACGCGCGCGGATGCCGCTCGACCCGGAAACGGGTCCCGCCTGGCGTCTGAGCGTCCTGCCGTTCACCGACGGCACATATGCGATCACCCTGGTGATGTCGCACTACGTGATCGACGGTGTGGGTGGGGTGGTCGCGGTCGCGCTCGCGGTGATGGGCGATACGAGTGGTCAGGGCTACCCACCGCCACACGCGCGGCCGCTGCTCCAAGGGCTGATCCAGGACGCCGGTGACGCGGCGCGGGATCTACCGGCGACGGTCAGCGCGCTCCGTGCGGCGGTCGCGCCCATCAAGGAGGCCGGACTGCGGCGCCGGGACACCGCCCGCCAGAGCAGTGCGTCGCACCCGGGGGCCGGGCAGGCCGGTGGGCCTGACGACCTCGTCACCATGCCCGGGATCTGGATTCGTACCAACATGGACGAGTGGGAGGCCCGCGCGGCGGCTCTCGGCGGTACGGGCAGCACGTTGGCGGCGGCCCTGACCGCGAAACTCGGGGAACGCATGGGGCGCGGGCAGGACGACGGCGCGGTCAAGATGGTTCTCGTCGTCAACGACCGGTCCGAGGGCGACACCCGGGCAGTTGCGGTGTCCTTTGCCCACTTCAGGATCGACCCGTCACAGGTGACGACCGATCTGCGCAGTGCCCGTGCCGCTATCAAACAGGCGCTCAAGGATCTCCGCGAAGCCACCGACGAGTCGGCGAGGCTCGCTCCCCTGACTCCGTTCACTCCGAAGCGGGCGTGGAAGCACATGGTCGATTCCGCGATCGACGACCCCGACCAGCCGGTCGTGTGCTCGAGCCTGGGTGAGGTCGGTCCGGTGGTGATCCGCCCGGACGGCACCCCGTGCGACTACGCGTTTCTGCGCGGTGTGGACCAGCTGCTGACCCGCCGGCGGCTCGACAGGATGGGAAGCCAGTTGCAGCTGTTCTACGGCTGCGGTGCAGAGGCCAACAAGGTCGGCATTCACATCTGTGGCTACCGCCCCGGATTCGTCACCACCAAACAGGACCTGCGCGACCTTGCCGAGCGCACGCTGGCTGAATTCGGTCTGACCGGCGAATTCGACTGACTCCCCGGCGGGGCCCGCTGTCCCCGCCGGGGAGCTACGGATCGTCCAGTTCGATGGACTCCTTGACCTTCTGTGCGTGTGCAACCTGTTGCGCGCTGTAACCGATGAACAACGCGGCCACGCCCAGCAGGATCACCGCCGCCGCCAGCCACTGCAACCCGTAGATGTAGCCCTGGTCCAGCGCGTGAAGCTGATCGGCGTTCATGGCTGTCGACGGTCCGTCCACCCCGCCCAGCTGCAGGGTGCGCGAGGTGATGGCGACTTGAACGACCACCAGCACCAGCGGTCCGCCGAGGCTCTGCAGCATGACCGCAACCGCCGAGGTGGGCCCGATCCTGTCGGTGCCGACGCTGGCGAGCAGTCCCAGCCCGAGCGGGACACTGATCAACCCCAGTCCGAACGCACCGACGGAGATGGGCAGCACCAGATTCGGGAAGTACGGGACACCGGGTTCGAGCATCGAGGCGCCCGAGACGATGGCGCCGAGCACCACAGCAGTCGCGGCGATGACCACCACGCGCGGGGAGAACAGCGTCGCCAGCCGCGACGCCGTGCCCACCCCGACAGCCATCGCGACGGTGAACGGGATGAAACCGATCCCGGCGGCCATCGGGCTGTAGCCCATGATGTTCTGCACATACACCGCGATCAGGACGGTGAGGGTGAAACCCACGCCACGGACCAGGAACATCGCCGCGAAGGTCGCCAGTCGGTCACGGTCGGCGAACAGGCTGAACGGCAGGATGGGATTGGCTGCGGTCCGTTCCACCACCGTGAACGCGACGAATGCGGCCAGCGCCACCGACCCCGAACCGATCGTGACGGCCGACAGCCAGCCGCTCACCGGGCCCATCGACAGCCCGAACACCGTTGCGGTACATGTCAGTGTCGCCAGCACGGCGCCGACGGTGTCGAGTTTCATCGGCTGCCGTCGCGTCTCCTTGAGCATCGTGCGGGCCAGGACGAAGACCAGCAGCCCGATCGGCACGTTCACCAGGAACGCGAGCCGCCACGACACCTCGGTGAGGACGCCTCCGACCACCAGACCCAACACAGCGCCGACACTGGCCGTGGCCCCGAGAACCGCGACGGCGACATTGCGCGCCGGTCCCTTCGGAAAAGTGGTTGCCACCAGTGCCATACAGGTCGGCGCGACGATCGCGGCAGCAGCACCGTGCAGCAACCGGGCAGCGATGAGGACTGCGCCGTCCCATGCGAATCCACACAGGACCGAGGCGACGGTGAACAGTGCGACCCCGGTGAGGAAGGTTCGCCTGCGGCCGAGCGTGTCGCCCAGCCGGCCGCCCAGCAGGATCAGTCCGCCAAAGGTCAGCAGGTACGCGGTGATCACCCAGCTGCGGGCGGCGTCGGACAGGTTCAGTTCGCTCTGGATCTCGGCAAGAGCGAATACGGCCACGGGGCCGTCCATCGACGCCATCAGTTGGATCCCGCCGATCGCCGCCACCGGGCCCAGGAACTGACGGGAACGCAGCCGCGCCGACACCCCGGAGTGAGTTTGCTGAACGGCCGACGACTCGGCCGGCGTCGAGTTGGGGCCGCTCATCGCGCGCGATCCTCATCCAGTGGGGGCCCGGATCTGCGCCGGTACCGACGCAGTAGCGCACGATGCTAGCAGCATCCAGGTGCCGCGCGGACCCCGTTCGGCTCTCCGCATCGACACCGAAGCGGCTGCCCCGGTGCCGTTCCGGTGAACCGGGTTGACCAGCCCGAATCTCGGCTGGGGAGCGATAAGCAAGATGACCTTCCCGCATTGCCAACGCTGCACCTGCCGGCGCGCTACCCGGTCCGGCGGGGTGCGCTCCGGGCCGTCCCGGGGCGGTGTCCGGCCCGGTGGGCGCGGGTCGAACTGGGCTGGGTCCCTCCCGCAAAACACCAGCTAGATGGGGGATCCATCGGTAGCTGCGGGCGTCGCCGGGTTCGCCGAGGGCGGCGGGCGGGCGCATTGTGTCGCCGGCGCCCGCTGAGATCTGCCTATGCGTTTGCGAAAAACGCTCCTACCGCGACCACGGGCGTGGTTGACTCTGGCGTCAACAAAGGTCGGGCTCTGCGGGTTGGTGCTTCTTGACAGTGACCACCGAACGGATAGCGTGTGACGCCATCCGCATCCGGTGTAACGCGGGGTGTCGCGGCCGATTGTTCTCGGGTGCAAGTCCGATCGACTGGCCTGATGCCAGATGCGGAAACCGGTGGAAAGGTGGAAAGGTGGGTCCGGTGGTCGACGGCAGTTTGCCCGACCTTGACGCTGAACAGTCCGATGTCGGCAACGAAGGCCACCAGGACGCCGGTAGACAGTCCGGTGGCCGCGGTCGGCTGGGGCGCCGGAAGCCGGCTGCTCCCTCGACGCAATCCGGCACCCGCAAGCGCCGGCGCAATCCGGGTGTCGCGGTTCTCCGGTTCCTCATGCGGCTGTGGATTCCGCTGGTGATTCTGGCCGTCCTCGGCGCCGGAGCGTTGACGGTGTCGCGACTGCACGGGGTGTTCGGCTCGGACGACTCGATTTCCTATGGCGACACCAGGAACGAGCCGGTCGAACCGGTCGACCCCAAGATCCTGAGATACGAGATCTTCGGGCCGCCAGGAACGGTGGCCCAGATCAGCTACTTCGACGAGAACGGGGATCCGGAGTTCCTCGAAGGGGTACCGCTGCCGTGGTCGCTGGAATTCCCCATCACCACGGCCGCCAGCATCGGCAGCATCGCGGCGCAGGGTGACAGCGGCAGCCTCGGCTGCCGCATCCTGGTCGACGGCGTGCTCAAGGACGAGAAGATCGAGACGCACGAAGCCAGCACCTTCACGTCCTGCGTGCTGAAGGCCGCATGAGCAACCATCAGTTGCAGAGCACTCGACCGCTGGTGGCGAAGACGATCCACCGGTTCTCACCGCTGATCATCCTCGGGTGGCTG
This sequence comes from Mycobacterium sp. ABE4_509, assembly GCF_056160785.1. NCBI lineage: Bacteria > Bacillati > Actinomycetota > Actinomycetes > Mycobacteriales > Mycobacteriaceae > Mycobacterium > Mycobacterium sp. ABE4_509. Next base: position 42,724 of record NZ_JBSWXU010000021.1, read on the forward strand.
GCGATCGCGGTTGCCCTGACCACCGGCCTGCCGTCACTCGAGCAGGTCGCCCAGCAGCATTCGGTACCCCTCAATCCCACCGACGCACCGTCCTTCCAAGCCTCCGAGCGCCTGAGCGACGCCTTCGACACACCGGAATCCAGCGGGATCGTGATGATCGTCCTCGAGGGCCAGGAACCCCTCGGTGAGGACGCGCGGCAGTACTACGACAGCCTGATTCGCCAACTGGACGACGATCCCGAACACGTGCAGTCAGTCCAGGACTTCTGGGGTGACGAACTCACCAGGGGCGCGGCGGAGAGCGCCGACGGCAAGGCCGCATACGTGCAAGTCGGGCTCGCCGGCGGTCCGGAGCAGGCTGTCGCCGCCGTGGCCGCGGTGCGCGGCATCGTCGCCCAGACACCTGCCCCGCCAGGGGTGCAGGCCTTCGTCACCGGTCCCTCGGCGATCGCGGCCGATGTCGGCGAGAGCGGCAACCGGACCGTCATCCTGATCACCGTCGTCAGCATCGCCGTGATCTTCGTGATGCTGCTGCTGGTGTACCGGTCGGTGATCAGCGTGATGCTGCTGCTGGCGTCGGTCGGCATACTGCTGCTGACCGCCCGAGGGGTCGTCGCACTCCTCGGCCAGACCGAGGTGATCGGCCTCACCACGTTCGCGGTGAATCTGCTGGTGGCGCTGTGCATCGCGGCCGGAACCGACTACGGGATCTTCTTCGTCGGCCGCTACCAGGAAGCGCGTCAAGCCGGCGAGGACAGGGTCACGGCCTTCTACACCACCTACCGGGGAACCGCGAAAGTCGTACTGGCGTCGGGCCTGACCACTGCCGGAGCGCTGTACTGCCTGAGCTTCACCCGGCTGCCCTTCTTCACCGCCCTGGCCCTCCCCTGTGCCGTCGGGGTGTTGGTCTCGCTGTCGGTCGCGCTCACGATGTTCCCGGCTGTCCTCGCGCTCGGAAGTCGTTTCGGGCTGTTCGACCCCAAGCGGGACCTGCGGGTGCGCGGGTGGCGCCGGGTGGGTACGGCGGTGGTGCGCTGGCCCGCGCCGATACTGGTGGCGACGATGGCGGTCACCCTGCTGGGGTTGTTGACGCTGTCGGGGTTCAAGCCCAGCTACAACGACCAGAAGTTCCTTCCCGACGACATTCCGGCCAGCGAGGGCATGGCCGCCGCCGCGCGGCATTTCCCGCAGTCAGCGATGATGACGCCCGAGATCCTTTTGATCGAGACCGACCGCGACCTGAGGAATCCAGCCGATTTCCTGGTCCTGAACAAACTCGCCAAGGGCGTTCTCGCGGTTCCGGGTATCTCCAGCGTGCAGGCCGTGACGCGGCCCGAGGGCAAACCGATCGACCACGCGACCATCCCCTACATGCTCAGCACGCAGCAGGCCGGCCAGCAGCAGTTCATGCAGTTCCAGCAGCTGCGGATGGACGATCTTCTCGAACAGGCCAACATGCTGACCGAGATGATCGCGATCATGCAGACCATGTACGACCTGATGAAGGAGATGGTCGCCACGACGCACTCCATGGTCGCCACCACGCATGAAATGGCAGACACCACAGCGCAGTTGCGTGACAACGTGGCCAACTTCGAGGACTTCTGGCGACCGATCCGCAACTACTTCTACTGGGAACCGCACTGCTACAACATTCCGATCTGCTGGTCGCTGCGAAGCATTTTCGACGTGCTGGACGGTGTCGATCAGCTGACCGAGAAGCTCGATCAGTTGGTGGTGAACCTCGATCAGCTCGATGCGCTGCTGCCGCAGATCCTGATCCAGTTCCCGGAGATGATCGCGATCATGCAGAGCATGCGCACCATGATGCTCACGATGCACAGCACCATGTCCGGGGTCTTCGGCCAGATGGACACCGCCAACGACAACCCGACTGCCATGGGCAAGGCCTTCGACGCCGCCCAGAACGACGATTCGTTCTGGATACCGCCGGACGTCTTCGAGAACGAAGACTTCAAACGCGTCATGGACATCTTCTTGTCACCGGACGGGACTGCCGCCCGGATGCTCATCATGCAGAAGGGCGACCCGGCGTCGCGGGACGGCATCCAAATGGTCGACGCCATCACCACCGCGGCCGAGGAAGCGCTCAAGGGCACACCGCTCGAGGGTTCGTCGATCTATCTCACCGGCACCGCCGCGATGACCAAGGACATGATCATCGGATCCGAGTACGACCTGCTGATCGCGGTGGTCGCGGCGATCTGTCTGATCTTCAGCGTCATGCTGATCATGACCCGCAGTCTGGTCGCCGCCATCGTGATCGTCGGCACTGTGCTGGTGTCACTGGGCGCGGCCTTCGGCGTCTCCGTCCTGGTTTGGCAGTACCTGCTGGGCGTCCAGATCCACTGGGCCGTGCTCGTCATGGCGGTGATCACCATTCTCGCGGTGGGCACGGACTACAACCTGCTGCTGGTGTCCCGAATCAAGGACGAGCTGGGGGCCGGCATCAACACGGCCATCATCCGGGCCATGGGCGGCACCGGCAAGGTGGTCACGACCGCAGGTCTGGTGTTCGCCGCGACCATGGGCTCGATGGTGGTCAGCGATCTGCGCAGCATCGGTCAGGTGGGCACCACGATCGCGCTGGGGTTGCTGTTCGACACCCTCGTCGTGCGCGCGCTCATGGTGCCGTCGATCGCCGCGCTGTTGGGGCGGTGGTTCTGGTGGCCGACCCAGGTCCGGCCCCGCCCGGCCAGTGCCCTGCTCCGCCCCACCGGACCGCGTCCGCTGGTGCGCGCATTGCTGCAGAGCCAGCAGCAGTAGGCGGCGGATCCATCAGAACGGCGCGGACATTCGTGGGAAGCAGCATCATCGTGGCACAGCGCGGTAGCGGCCGGAGCAGCCGTCGCGTCGGCGCCCGCACCGGCGGCGCGGTGGCTGCCACATGAAGCCGGCAAGCACGCCCCGCCCCTTCATCGCGCGCACGATCCGCCGGTTCTCGATCGTCATCGTGCTGGCCTGGGCGGCGCTGGCGCTGTTGGTGACGTTCGCGGTCCCCTCGCTCGAACAGGTCGGCCGGGAACAGTCTGTGCCGATGAGCCCCCAGGACGCGCCGTCCGTGCAGGCCATGACACGCATGGGCGAGGTGTTCGGCGAATCCGATTCGGACAGCCTGGCGATGATCGTGCTCGAGGGGCAACAACCGCTCGCCGACAACGCTCGCGCCTACTACGACGAACTGGTCCGGGCGTTGCGCGACGACCCGCAGCATGTCGCGCACGTGCAGGACCTGTGGGGGGATCGGCTCACCGCGGCGGGCGCGCAGAGCCCCGACGGCTACGCCGTGTATGTGCAGTTGAACCTGGTCGGCGACCAGGGTTCGTCGCTTGCACAGCAATCGGTGGATGCGGTGCGCGACATCGTCGACCGAATGCCTGCCCCTCCCGGCGTGGAGGTCTACGTCACCGGCGGTGCCCCGCTGCTCGCGGACATGACCCACAGCGGGGAGCGGTCCATACTGAAGATGACGCTGATCGGCGCACTGATCATCTTCACGGTGTTGATGATCGTCTACCGGTCGCTGCTTACCGTCGTGGCGCTGTTGATCACGGTCGGTATCGAAGTCTTCACGGCCCGCGGCATCGTCGCGTTCCTCGGCGACAACGACTTCTTTCTGCTGTCGACGTTCGCCATCAACCTGCTGGTCGCGCTCGCTATGGCGGCCGGCACCGACTACGGGATCTTCTTCTTCGGTCGGTACCAGGAGGCACGTCAGTCCGGTGCGGACCGGGAAACGGCCTTCTACACCACCTACCGCGGGGTGGCCCCGGTCGTCGTGGGCTCCGGTCTGACGATCACCGGTGCATTGCTGTGCCTGAGTTTCACCCGGATGCCGATCTTCCAGACCATCGGGCTGCCGTGTGCCATCGGCATGCTCGTGGCGATGGGAGTGGCGCTCACGCTGGTTCCGGCCGTTCTGACCATCGGTGGCCGCTTCGGGTTGTTCGACCCCACCCGGGTGATCGGGGTCCGTCGCTGGCGCCGGATAGGCACCGCGATCGTGCGCTGGCCCGGTCCCATCTTCGTCGCGACGCTGGCGGTCACCCTCGTCGGGCTGGTTGCGCTCCCCGGATACCAGACGAGTTACGACGACCGCCGCTACATCCCCGACGATGTTCCGGCGAACGTCGGTTACGACGCCGCGGATCGGCATTTCTCGCAGGCCCGGATGATGCCCGACATCTTGATGATCGAGTCCGACCACGACATGCGGAATCCGGCGGACTTCATCGTCCTGCACAAACTGGCGAAAGCCATCTTCCGGGTCCAGGGGATCTCCCGGGTCCAGGGCATCACCAGACCCGAGGGAACACCGATCGAACGCACCTCCATCCCGTTCCTGATCAGCATGCAGAACGCGAGTCAGCAGCAAATGATGGAGTTCATGCAGGACCGGGTCGACGACATGCTCGACCAGACGGAGATGCTGGAGAGGCAGATCCAGATCACCGAGCACATGTACGACATCCAGCGGCAGATCACCGACGTCACGCTGAACTCCATTGCGCTGACCAAGGACCTGAGAGTCGTGATGGAGGATCTGCGGGACAACGTCGCCAACTTCGACGACTTCTTCCGGCCGATACGCAACTACCTGTACTGGGAGCCGCACTGCTACAACATTCCGATCTGCTGGTCACTGCGGAATGTCTTCGATGCGCTCGACGGCATCGACCAACTCGCCGAGAAGGTTCAGATACTCGAAGTGGACCTGGACAAGCTGGCCGTGGTGCTGCCCAAGTTGCTCGAGCAGATGCCCCGGTTGATCGCGATCATGAAGACGATGCGCGACATGCTGCTGACGATGCACAGCACAATGTCCGGATCCTTCTCCACGCTCGAAGATTCGAACCAGGACGCGATGGCGATGGGGCAGGCCTACGACGCCGCCAACAACGACGACACCTTCTACCTGCCGCCGGAAGTCTTCGAGAACCCGGACTTCCAGCGGGCGATGAGCTCGTTCCTGTCCCCGGACGGAAAAGCCGCGCGATTCATCATCTCCCACAAGGGCAACCCGGGCACGCCTGAGGGCATCGAGAGTATCGACCGGATCAAGTCGGCGGCCGAGGAGGCGCTCAAGACGACGCCGCTGCGTGACGCCAGGATCTACATGGCCGGCACCGCGTCGACGTTCCAGGACTTCAGCGAAGGCTCCAAATACGATCTGCTGATCGCTGCTGTGAGCGCACTCTGCCTGATCCTGGTGATCATCCTCATCATCACCCGAAGCCTGGTGGCCTCCATGGTGATCGTCGGTACCGTTGCCCTTTCCCTGGGCTCGTCTTTCGGGCTCTCGGTGCTGATCTGGCAGTATATCTTCGGCATCCAGCTGCACTGGATGGTACTTCCGATGGCCGTCATCGTTTTGCTGGGCGTGGGCTCCGACTACAACCTGCTGCTGGTCTCCCGGATGAAGGAGGAGGTCGGCGCCGGGATCAACACCGGCATCATCCGGGCGATGGGCGGGACGGGCAAGGTCGTGACGAATGCCGGCCTGGTGTTCGCCTTCACGATGGCCGCGATGGTGTTCAGTGACCTGCAGGTCATCGGGCAGGTGGGCACCACCATCGGCATCGGTCTGCTGATCGACACGTTGGTCGTGCGGTCGTTCCTGACTCCGTCGATCGCCGCGCTGATCGGGCGGTGGTTCTGGTGGCCGCTGATCGTGCGTCCCCGCCCGGCCAGCACAATGCTCCGGCCGGCCGGACCACGAACGGCGGTGCGCGCGCTGCTGCTTCCCGGGGACGAGCGGGACGGCGCCGCACCCGGACCGGCCAGGCCGACCGACTACTAGGAACCCGGCGGCCAGGAATCCGGCGAAGCCGAACTCGCATAGCCTATTCGGCGCGGTCGGCGGTCTCGACTGCTAGAACCGGCCGATGACGCGCACACCCATCGCGCTCGTCTCGTAGATGCACAGATTGTCGACCCAGAACCTGCCGTTGAACACGACCAGGGCACCGCGCTGCTCGGGCGTCACCGAGACGACCTCGATCTCGGATCGGGTGCGCTTGTTGGTCGGGATCACCTGGCCGCGGAACTTCCAGCTGAACATCTGATTCAGGGCGACCGGCTCGAACTCGTAGTCATCGCCGGCGGGGACGTGACCGGCCAGCCGGGCCAGCGCGCGAGCCGCCTGCTGCATGGCCTCGAGTCCCAGCGAACCGGGCTGCACTGGATCCTGGAAGAAGTGAGCCTTGAAGAACCACGCCTCGGGGGTGACGTCGTACTCCGCGACGAGCCGGCCCAGACCGGCTTCTCCCCCACCCGGCCAGAAGTTGACCCGGTCGAGCACTTGGAGGCGACCCTGGTCCAGCCACGGTGCGCCGTCGAGTTCCTCGGCGCGGTAGGACAGCGCGACCGGAGCCGGCTCGGACAGTGCTTCCAGTGCAGCGGGGTCGGTTCGAAGCCCGACCTGATTCTTCAGCGCGTCGGGACTGAAGAAGCCGAACGCCGTCTTCATCGTCATGACGATCTCGTCCTGCTGGGTACACACGACATCGAAGAACACGATGGTCGAACCGGCACCGTCGGCGAACCGTTCGAGGGTCGAGGTAACCCGCAGCGTGCCGACCCGTGCCGGGCGACGCTGCACGACCTCGCCACCGTCGAGATTGCGGAAGACCACGTCATCGGGACGGTTGGCGGCGAATCCGTTGTACGAAGACAGCCAGCCGCACGGCTGAAGCAGGATTTCGATCAGCACCGGCATCGGGACCGCGTCGACGTGGGCATCCGCGAAATACCATTCGCCGGCCGGAACGTCGTACTCCGCGACGACGGTGCCGCCCTTGGTCGGCACCCCCGGCGGGCTGGACACACTGAGCACCCGTGACATGAAGTGGTACGGCTCGTCGGGCAGCCGGGGCGCCCGGCGGGTACCGTCGAACGGAGCGTACAAGGCGCCGAACGCATCCGACGGCATGCCCCGACCGCAGGCCAACAGCGCGCCCTGATCGCCGCGAACGTCCTTTGTGTTCTCCAGGATTCGAACCGGACCGGGCGCCACCGGCATCGGCCAGTCCGGAACGAGACGCATCCCGAATCGGCGGCAGTGGAAGACTTTGAAGCCGTCACTACGACACAGCAACGCGGCGTACACCGTCGGTGTCGGGCCGTCGACGATCTCTTCGATGAAGACCTCGTAGTCGAGGTTGTGGTCCCAGTCGGGGATCACCTGTCCGCGGCAGACGAATCGCGCCATCTCGTCCGGGACCGGTTCGAACCGCCAGCCGTCGCGTTCGATGGTGAATCCGTAGGCGGCCATGGCGAACGACAGCGCCTGGGTGGCCGCGTCGGCCATCAGCGTGCCGGGCATACAGGGGTCGTTCTTGAAGTGTCCGTCGTAGAACCACGCATCGGTCGGCACCGCCGCCGTCGCACGCAGATAGCCCCGGCCCCACGGCCCGCCCTCGGGGTCGAACTCGGCGACCTCGTCGAGCAGCCGCAGGCGCCCGCCGGGAGTCGCGGGTGTACGGGTGTGCGCTGCGGCCCGCTCGAAACCTGGCCCGAAACAGGTGAACGCGTGTCCGCGGATGTAGGCGTCGAGGTCGTCACGGTCGAAGGACCGCTTGGTCGTCACGCAGGGCGGAGCATCACGGCGGGCGCCGTCGCGCGGGGCGTCCGACGTCGCATCCCACAGCACTCCGTCGGACTCGGCGAGCTCGTCGTCGGAGAAGAAACCCGCCTGCCCATTGCGCACCGAGATCATCAACCGATCACCGATGTAGCAGTCGTAATGGAAGAAGAACAGCCGGGTTTCACCCGTCTTCGCGTGGCCGTCGATGTGGATCTCGTAGCGCAGGGTGTCGCCGCCCTGCGGGAGTTCGCCCATGAACGTCAGGTCGCAACCCAGCAGGCGGTAGACGCGCTCGCTGCGGTTGGTGAAGTCGGCGCCGAGCCACGACGCGAGCAGCAGGTCGGCCTGGCCGGACTCGATCACCACCCCGGGCGACATCCGGCCGTTGTGCATGTACCAGGCGTCGGCGACGACATCGGTCTCGGTGATGATCCGGCCCGTCCCCATCGACCCGGGCTCGCCGTCGATGCTCATCACCCGGTCGGCGAACAGCAACGGGGGCTCAGGCATCCGAACCAACCGCGGGTATTGGTCCAGCTCGGCGAAAAGGGGTCCGAAGACCTCGGAAATATTTCCGCCGGCAAGGATTTCCAGCTGCGCGCGGTCGTACAGCGGCTCGTCGGGTCGCGGCGCGGCCGGGCCCGGCCTCTCCCGCGGAGTCGTCGGGGGTTGCACAGGCACCTGTGTGGGCCGGTCGATCGCCGGCGCGGACGTGCCCGTCTCCGCCGGCGGTGCACCGGTCGTCGCCGGGGCTGCCGGCCTCGGTGGCTCCGCCGGGACGGGCACGGGGGCCACCGGTGCCGCCGCGGTGGCGCTCGGGGCGGGGGGTGGAGCCGGCGAATGCCGGCCGGTGGCCAGGGCCAGCAGGTCACCGCGCATCTTCAGAAACGATGCGTGCGCCTGCGCCTGCCGCTCGACGAAAACGGACTGGGCCTCACCCACCGAGGCGATCAGGCTCAGCGCTGCGGCCGTCCTGCCACTCACCTGCTCGGGGGTACCCGAATCGTGGCCGACCGAGCTCGTCACCGTCGCGGTCCGAGCCGGAACGAGTTCGACCTCAGAGAAGTTCAACGGCGCGGGGCGTGCGGGTGCCGGCGGCATCATTTGAATACTTGCCGGGTCCAATGCGGGCATCGATGTCTTCCCATCCTCGGGCGTGTCGGGGGCCGGCTCCTCGGGCGCCGACACGACATCGGGCCAGTGAGCGGGCAGCGTGATCGTGCGTGATTTCTCCGACCGCGCCGAACCGGATCGCTCGCGGAGCAGCCGCATACGGGCATCGACGGCGTCGACGTCCACCGGCAGTCCATGCACCCACAGTTTGTTCACCGATTCCGAGAGAGCGCGAAGGCCGCGGCGTTCCTGTGCGTCCAGCGCCACGACCAGATGCGGGCGATCACCGAGGATCTTCGGGATGGCACCGCTGAGAATGCCGCGAGGCCCGTGTTCGACGAAGACGCGCACTCCGTCCTCCCAGGCTTGCAGCACGGTCGCGGGAAAGTCGATCGGCTCGACAGCCTGCTGGGTGATCGCTTCGGCGGCAGCTTCCCTGGTAGGTGTGTAGGCCCGGTTGCCCGCGTTGGTGTAGAACCGCACCCCCGGTGCCTCGTGGGTGGTGCGGGTGTGAATACGGCGCCACGTGTCGGCGAACGGTGCCATGGCGCTGCAGTGGATGACCATGTCCAAGCCGAGTGGCATCGCACCGGCGCCGTCGATCGAATCGATCACGCGTCGGCACGCGGCGGGTTCGCCGCCGATCACACAGTCGTCGGGTGCCTGGACGATGGTCATGTAGGCCCGGGGTTCGGCGGCCAGCGCCGTCTCGATCGCGGCCCTCGGCGCGGTGATTCGCCAGCACTCCCACGGCGCCGGCTGATCTCCCAGGCCCCAATCAGCTGCCGCGACACGACAGCTGCCGGTGAGCTGGTCACCGTACATGCCCGAGGCCTCGATCTCGTCGAGCATCGGTTCGAGATCGCGCCAGACTCCGAAAGCCAACATGGAGTTCGTCTCACCCGAGGACAGGCCGATCGCTGCGCCGGGTGTCAGGCCGAGAACCGTGCGGGAGAACTCCGCGTGCGCCTGACAGACCAGTGCGCATCCGGTGAGCTGGGCGCGCGGGTCCAGCGCGGTGATGCCGTCGCCGTACATCGCCCGCGCCAGGTCGCCGACACCGGACAGGCGTGCGGCCAGCGCGTCGCCGAGCTCCGGCCACGCCAGCAGCAGATCTCGGCCGGCGCCCGGGTAGGCAGCGGCCGCGCCGGTGAACATGAACGCCAGTTCACCGGCTATCGGCGTCTCGGCGAATGCGATGCCCGGGCCGGCGGGTGCCTGGCCCGCTGCCAGCCGGTCCCGGGCCGAACGCCTCAGCTTGTCCAGCGTGGATGCGGCGTCGGCGACCAATGAGCACCGCACCGGCCCGTCACCGCCCGGGTCCTGGCGTGTCATTCGGTCCAGCAAGTCTGCTCTGCTCGCAGCCGCATAGCGTTCCGTGACGGGAACCACGCCGAGGGCCAAGGGTTCGGGCGCTGCGTCCGCCGTCACGGTCACGGCGTCGGTGCGACCGCCGAGGGAGTCCAGCCGGACCGAGCAGCGCCGGCGTCCGGGCGCCGGTTGGGCCCCGCCCCGGTCGACCCGCACCCGCGAACGCAGCGCCGCCACGACGGCTGCCACCTCGGTGGCAGCGCTGGCGGCGTGCGTACGTCCGAATCGGTGCACAGCGAAGTTCTCGTTCACGTCATCGGCGTCCGCCGGGCCGGCGGCGGTGTCGAGGACGGCGAGGATCTCGTCGCCGGCGGCCTCGGCATCGGCGCGCCGCTTGAGGACGAAGGCCACCGCCGCGTCACCGTGCGGCGCTTCGGTATCGGTTGCCAGTGCGTTCGAAGCCTGCTCGTGTGCCGGCTCGCAGCACATGTCCACGGCACCGGCGACCACGGTGTCGAGCTCGCCACTGCGGAGCGCGCGCACGCCGATCTGCAACGCGGTGATGCCGGAGAGTTCCTCGCTGGAGACGGTGAAGCCGAATCCCCGGAAGTTGCGTTGTGCGTGGATGCGGTTGGCCGGGATGTTGGGCATGGTTCCGACGACGCCGTCGGCGGTGAGCTGTGGTGCCGCCTCGGCGTTGGCGGCCAGCCAGGTGTCATCGTCGGCGTGCAGCACCCGCAGCCGCTGCCGTGCGATGGTGGCGTCACAACCCATGCCGACCAGAACCCCCGTGCGGTCGGGGTCGGTGCTGACCTGCTCGAGCGCCTGTGCCGCGGCCGCCAGCATCGCGGTTTGCTGACTGAGGCTGGCCTTGAGTTCGCTCGGCGGGAACCCGAGCCCGGCGAGCTCGAGCTCGACGGCATCGAGCGGGGTGGGCTGCGCCGGGCGGTCCAACACCCGGCGACGGAACAGTTCTGCGTCCTGCGCGTCGCCGGTGACGACACCGATCCCGCAGATCACGACCTCGCCCACCGGCGGTGCCGGGCGACGGATGGGGCGGCGGGAGGGAACGTGGGTCTCGACGATCAGGTGTGCATTGTTTCCGCCGAACCCGAAGTTGCTGACCGCCGCCCGCTTGATCGTCCCCTCCCACGACGAAGCGGTGGTGGTCAAGGTGAAGGGGGTGTCGTTCAGCGCCGGGGCCGGTTTGTCGCACAGCACAGGCGGAATCGTCGACGCCTGCATGGCCGAGAGCACGTTCACCAGGCTCGCCGCCCCTGAGACGGTGATCGTGTGGCCCAGATTTCCCTTGAGTGCCCCCAGTTTCAGCGGCACCTCACCGTAGGCGGCGAGGACGCTCTCGAGCTCGATGGCATCGCCCAGGACGGTTCCGGTGGCATGGCAGTCGACGTAGTCGATGTCGGCCGGCGTGAGCCCGGCCTGGTCCAGCGCCGCAGCCATGGCCTGCTTCTGCCCGGAGACCGCCGGGGCGAGAAAGCCGCTCTGACGACCGTCGTTGGAGAGTCCGATCCCGGTGATCACACCCAGGATCCGGTCACCGCAACGTTCGGCGTCCTCGAGTCGCTTCAACGCGACCAGCGCCGCGCCCGCCGCAGGAACCAGTCCGTCGGCATCGGCGTGAAACGGTCGGGACCGCCCCGACGGGCTGAGTGCCTGCAGGGACGTGAAACCCAGGTGCAGGAACAGGTCGTCGGCGCCGTTGACACCGCCGGCGAGCATCACCTCCGCGGTCCCGTCGTGCAGGGCGTCGCAGGCGAGCTTGATCGCGTAGAGCGACGACGCACAGGCCGCGTCGAGGGCGAACACCGGTCCGGTCATCTGCATGGCTTCGGCGACCAGCTGCACCGGAAGCCCCGAGGAGAACCGGTTACGCGGGTCCACCGGGTCTGTGGCGTCTCTGCCGGCGCCGTCACGGCTCTGGTTCCAGAAGCCCTCCACGAAAGCGGTGTTCAGCGTGCTGGGATAGGACAGGTTCCCGACGATGAGTCCTGTCCCCGGCGCCACGGGTGAACCGGACAGCGCCCGGTGCGCGCATCGGGTGAGCCAGTGCGCGATCGGGTCGAGCCGCTCGAAACCGGCTATGCGCGAGGCGATTCCCGCAAGCTCGGGCGCGGACGACATGTCCGGGGTGGGCTCGATGTAGCCGCCGGTGGCCGACGCCACCCGCAGCCCGGGCTGTCGGCTGCTGTGCAGCGTCCCCGGATCCACTCCGCGCCAGGCATCACGTGGGGTGGGAGTGAGCAGGCAGCGTCCACCCTTGGTTGCCTCGAACAGTTCCGCCGGGCTGGTTGCACCAGGCAGGATGCAACTTCTCCCGACGATCGCGACGGGCTCGAAATCGCTCACGCCGAGGTATCCGCCCCTGCGCCTGCGACATAGAACTCCACGCCGGCGAGCTCGGCGACCGGTGTGCCGTCGGCGGTCTCGATCACGATGTCGAAGTCGACCTGCTTGTCGCTGACGGGGTGTGCGGCAATGCGACAGCACATGGTGCCGCCGTCACCGGGGGCGCGGTGGAACACCGCACGCCCGACCCGCACGGGCAGCACCAGCGGGTGCCCCTGCGCGCTGGCCCACAGGATCCCCAGCTGCAGGCCGCCGTCCACCATCGCGGGGTCGATGGTCCAGTTGCCATCCGGCCACCCCAGCTCGCGCAGACCTTTGACGCTGGCTGTGCCGCCGGTGGATCCGACGACATCGAGGTGCTCGATCGACGCGAACTGCGGTCCGTGGAACAACGGGCCCGCGTATGCGTCGCCGACACTCATCGGCCAGGGCGAGCCAGAGATCTCGGGCACTCCCGGGGCCGGATCGGCGGCGGTGCCCTCACCGGTGTCCACGACGGCCCGGTAGCGCTTGCGGCCCTCGCAGTCGAGGACGGTGACGATGTAGGACGATCCCGACGGCTCGAAGTCGAGCGTGAGATCCTGATGCTCACAGGCGGCGAACGTGACCCCGGACAGCACCTGGAAGTCCCGCACGATCGGGCGTGCGTCCGCCACCAGGCCGCGCGCCGCGCGCAGCATCGCATCGAGGACGATGACCACGGGGATGACGACCCGGCCCCGAACCTGATGGTCGGCGAGCATCGGCAGTATCTCGGTCGACACGTCCCATTCCAGCCGGGCCGCCTGCAGACGCGCCTCGGCGGGCGCCGCGACGACGACCGCGGTGGCCGTGGAGCGGCGCAACGCGTTCTCGGCGAAGAACTGTGCCCCTTCGTCGATCGGGATGACACCCACGCCGGCTTCGAGGAAGCGGCTCTTGAGCGTCGCGTCGACCATCCCGCCGTCCCACGGTCCCCAGCCGAATGCGCGGACCACGCAATCGCCGCCCCGCCGCTGGGCTTCGCGCGCCGCGATCGCCTCGAGGGCGGCGTTGGCGGCTGCGTACGCGCACTGCCCGGGATTCCCGGCTCGCGCGGCGATGGAGGAGAACAGCGAGATGAATCGCAGATCATCGGGGGCCGTGGCGTCCAGCAGCGCCTCCGCGCCGACGACTTTGGTCCTGAACACCTTGAGGAACTGATCGTCGTCGAGATCCTCCAGACGCCTGTCGGCCAGGACACCGGCACCGTGCACGACACCGGCGATGGGTCCGAACGTCTGCCGAACCTCGTCGAGAACGCGTCGCAACTCTGCGGTGTCGTTGATGTCGGTCGCGAAGTACCTCGCGGCGGTGCCCTGCTGTTCGGCGGCGGACAGGGTGGCGCGAACCTCCCGCTCGGCCATCAGCTTCTCGGCCTGCGCCCGGGCCTGGGGCAGGCCGATCTGCTCGCCGCGGGCC